>URCJ01000001.1 GCA_900546285.1 uncultured Solobacterium sp.
GATAATTAGCCTTATAAGAGCAACAGATTGTTTGGGAAAATATTATAAAGCTAAACACACAATTTAATATAATTTGAACATATTTTGTTGATAGTATTTGTTTAGTATATAGGTGTAAGGAAAAGGTCCTTACATATAATAAAGTATCCACTTCCCCTATAATAAAGATACTTAATAAATGTCCCCTAACAAAAAATATGAAAAAGTCCTTAAGTGGACTTTTTCATTATGTAAGTTATCGGTTCATCTGCGTGTCTAAAGTTTCTATATTTGTCTATGATGTTAATGTTGTTGTCTTTGAAATAGTTGTCTAATAGATAATATTCGTCCTTACCACCCTTATGTCCTAGATAGAAGGTGATGATGATATAACCATTATGTTCTAAAAGGTCATAAGCTTTCTTAAAAGCCACTAGGGTATCATCTTTATTAGTGATAGTTGTTTGATCGCTGTTTGGCAGATAGCCTAGATTAAATAAGAATAGTTTAACTTTATGGTCTAAGTATTTATCTATGTTGTTGTGATTATCTAAGATAAGTTTCACATTATCTTTATCTTTTACTTTTTCATAAGTGTTTTCTAAGGCTTGTTTATTGATATCAAAACTATAAACATATTTAGATATATTAGCTAAAAATAGAGTATCAAAGCCATTACCCATGGTCATATCAGCTACTTCATCATTCTTGTTAATTAGACCTTTAATATATTTGTGTACAAAAGTATTATTATTCATAAAATTTTCCTTGATAAGTGTCTTCTTTAGCCATCAACTTATCAATATCATTTAAGATAGTTGTCTTGTTTAAAACCCAATTAGGTGTAACTAATTCATTCCTGATTGGATCGCCAGTTAATCTTTCAATTATAATTTCAGGTTTTAATAATTCTAGTTGTCTAACTACGATATCGATATATTCTTCTCTTTCTAGGATATAGAAAGGCTCCTTTTCATATAACTTTAATAATTGTGTATTTTTTAATACTTGCAACATATGAATTTTAATCGCATTAAATGGTAAATGATTGATGTCTTTGATAGTCTTGATCATATCTTCCTTAGTTTCATAAGGTAGACCATTAATGACGTGAACACAGGTTTTAATGTTAGGACACTTAGATAATCTGTTTATTGTGTCTTTGAATTCTTCAAATGTGTAACAACGATTGATTAATTCGCCTGTCTTATTGTTGCTGGTTTGTAACCCTAGTTCAATCCATAGGGGCTTAATATAAGATATTTCATTTAGATAAGCTATCATTTCATCACTTAAGCAATCGCATCTTGTGGCAATAGCGATTTCAACTACATCTTCCATATTTAAGAAAGGTTCAATCATGTCTTGCACTTTCTTTAAAGGACCATAGGTATTAGAAAAAGATTGGAAATAGGGAATGTAGTAAGCATTAGGCCACTTGTTGTCCATAGTTTCTTTATTGTGAATATACTGAGTTAGTACATCTTCTTTGATGTTGTAATTAGCATCACCACTTCCTAGTGCTGAACAATAGATACAACCACCATATCCTTTACTTCCATCACGATTAGGACAAGTGAAATGACCATCAATGATGACCTTGGCAACTTTTTGATGATATTTGTTTTTTAAGTAGTAATTAAATGTGTGATAACGTTTATTATCTAGAGTATAACGAAACTTATTCATAACATTCATTATATTAAAATTTTCGAAAATGTATTAATATAGATTTGTGAGGTTTTTGATATGGATAATTTAAATATATTACTAAAATATCTTGTAAATAGTGATGATGTTACAAGAATTGCGCATGCTGCAGGGGTTGAGGAAGATGTTGTTGAGAAGACTTGTGTGCTTGTTTTTGACACTTTGATTCCAACTGATTTTACAAGACAAGAGGGTTCTCATTTAGAGAAGAAGGATTTAAATGCGATTACTTCTAATTTCAATAAATTATTAGAAGGCAACAGTTTAAAGAAAATTATTAGTGATGTTGCGCTTGATAAGGCTGTTGAACAAGCTAAGGTTGCGGTTGTTGTTAAGGAAATATTGGTAAATATTAGAGGCCGTCTTCAATATATGACTGCCGCTAAGAAAAAGCCTGCTCCTGCTCCTAAGCCAGAGCCTGTTAGGGAAGAAGAGCCTGTAAGAGCTCAAACTAAGACTTTAGAGGAAGAACAAGAGGTTGCTGAAATCAAAAGACCTGTAAGAAGAAGTGAAGACGTTGAGGTTAAAAGACCTGTTAGAAATAAGCCTAGAAGAGTTAAAAATGGGCTTGAATCTGGGCTCGAATCTGAGGGCTCGAATCTTGGGCTTGAATCTGAGGGCTCGAATCTTGGGCTCGAATCTGATGAGGAGGAATTGTCTAAGGGCGAGAAGATTGCCTTATATGTTGTTGGTGCATTACTAATTGCAGTTATTGTTGTGATTGTGGTTATCTTGTTAAAAATTAAAGGATAAAATAAAAGGAGTGAATTGTTTCGCTCCTTTAATGTTTTAATGGCTGCGGTGATTGGGATCGAACCAATGAAATAATAGATTCAGAGTCTACCGCCTTACCACTTGGCTACACCGCAATGCTTAATAATTATACACATTTTTTCTTAATAAATGATAGACATTTGTTTTATAATCTAGCTATGGCAAAGATACTTATAGCAGATGATGAAGAGAAAATTAGAGAAATGATAGGCAAGTATGCTAAGCATGAGGGCCTAGAAGTAGCTCTAGCCAAGGATGGACTTGAGGCGTTGGAACTTTTTAAGAAAGAAGATTTTGATGTGGTTATCCTTGATGTGATGATGCCTAATATGGATGGATTTGAGACTTTAAAGAAGATGAAAGAAGTTAAAGATGTCCATTGTATTTTTTTAACTGCTTTAGGTGAGGAAAGTGATAGACTTTATGGCTTTGATACTGGAGGAGAAGATTATGTTACCAAGCCATTTTCACCAAAAGAGTTGATGTTTAGAATTAAAGTGATTCTAAGAAGGTATAGTAAAGACAGTGAGGTAATTAGTGTTGATGGTTTGATTATGGACTTAAATGCTCATAGTGTAACTATTGACGGTAAGAGGATTGAATTACCTAATAAGGAATATGAACTTTTATTATTACTTCTAAAAAATAAGGGTAAGGCCTTAACAAGAGAAAGTATTATTAATACGATTTGGGGTTATGAGTATGATAGTGATGACCGTACTTTGGATACTCATATGAAGCTTCTTAGAAAAGATATTGGTGAATACGGCAAATATATCACCACTATAAGAGGAGTTGGCTATCGTTTTGAAGAACACGTTTAAATACGTGTTTTTAAAATTTTAGATAAAGTTCACATTGATAGTGTATATTGTTGTTGAATATGAAAAAGACGTTTAAATTAAGATTCTTGATGTTGACAATACTTGTTGTCTTTATTGGATTAATGTTGGCTTTAATCTTGTTTTTACAAACGACTTTTTTAGATGGAACTTATAAGAATAACAAGATTGCCTATTTGAAGGATACAGCTGCTTTAATAGATGAGGGCATTCAAAATGATGATATTCTTTCAGTCTTAGAAGATATTTCTTTTTCTAATGAAGTATGTATAAGGGTGGTTACTGATGCGGTTGGTTTTACCACATATCAAGAGGCTTCTTCTTGTGCTTTGGGTAAGCTTAGTGCTAAACAATTAAATAAGATAGCGACTACTACTTTTGATAATGGTGGTGAGGCGTTGTTTGATAATAATTCGTCTTATTTAAAAAATGTTTATATTTATTCTAAGTTAAGTAAAGTTAACGATGAGAATGTATTGATTATGTTGTCAACAAGTATTGTGCCTTTACAAAGTACTATTGATACGATGCATGATCAATTTAATATCATTATTATCGTGGTTGTTATTGCGACTATTCTTTTGGCTTTATGCTTGTCTTCTTTGATTGTTAAGCCGATTAAAAAGATTGAAATGGAAGCTACTAATTTGCCTAGTGGCAAATATGATCATAAGCTCGTTAAGACGGATGCCAGGGAGATTGAGAACTTAAATAATACTTTAGCTAGGGCTAATGAGGAAATAATTAAGGCCGATGTAGCTAGAAAAGAACTTATTGGGAATGTTTCTCATGATTTGAGGACACCTTTGACGATGATTGTAGGCTATGGTGAGATGATTAGGGATTTTCCTGAGGAGAATAACGCCGAGAATATCAATGTCATTATCAATGAGGCAAAACGTCTATCTACTTTGGTTGATGATTTGTTGGATTTGTCTAAGGTGGAAAGTGGTAAGATTGAGTTTCATAATAAAGATATTAAGATTAGTGATTTATTGGGGTCTGTTTATGACCAATTTGAGCCATATTGTAAGGCTAATAATATTGAATTTGTTTTGAATATTGAAGATAGTGATGTTGTGGTAAATGTTGATGATAATAGGTTGAAACAGGTTTTGCATAATTTTATGAGTAATGCGCTTAATTATAATGATGCCAAGGATACTAAGATTATTATTGGTGAAGAAAAGGTTGATGGTGCTTATCGTATCTATGTCTATGATAATGGCAGTGGTGTTAAAGAAGAGGATAAGGATAAGATTTGGAATCGTTATTATAAGGTTGATAAGGAACATAAAAGAAGCCACATTGGCAGTGGCATTGGTTTATCTTTATGTAAAGATATTCTTGATAAGATGGGCTACAAATATGGTGTAGACTCTGTTTATAAAGAATATTCCAAGTTCTATTTTGATATTTTATAGAGATCTATTATGAATGAGAAAGTTATTGTTAATGTTTCTATATTGTTTAACTTTTCAATATCTTTTCTACTAGTTTTATGGTAATAAGGAGTCATCTTAAATAGGTTGTTGAATGAATCTTGATTTAAGATGGCTTTTTGTTTAATTTTGTATTCATTTTCTAGGTCTAGGCCTTCAATATAATTATCATCAACTTCATTATAGTAAGGACTGTCATAGATTGCTTCCTTTAGTTCGTATAAATGATCATAGTCTGGTTTAACCAAGATGAAATGACCATCTTCTTTTAATAATCTAATTATTTCATTAGATACTGGTGCAAATAGGGTTGTGATTAAATCTAGGGAATGATCTTCTAATGGCACGTCAAAGATGTTTTTAAGAATATAAGTTGTTGATTTGTCTATTCTAGAGGCAATCTTTAGAGCTTCTTTACTTAGATCGATTCCGATCTTATCTTCAACGTTAAAGTCTTTGGTATAGTAGCCTTCACCACAGGCTAAGTCTAATAGGTTAGTGGGATTTAATTCTTTAATGATTTCATTCAATTTATCTTTTAAGAAAAGATAATGATCTTCATTTAAGAAAAGATTTCTAGCCTTAATCATCTCTTTTTCATCACCAGTATTAGATGAGGCTTTCATATTTAAATTGATATAACCTTGTTTGGCAATATCAAAGCTATGTTTATTGGGGCAAGTTAAAGTCTTGTCTTGTTTAGTTAGTTTTTCTTTACAAATAGGACATAATATATTCATATTTCTATTTTACCTTGAAATGTCTTATTTTGATGGTATAATATTTGAGCGAATAGAAAATACTATTCCTTGCCTAGCAATAGGCCGTATGTCCAGAAGGAGGTTAAAACATGAAACAATATGAGACTATGTATATCATCAAGTCTTCTTTAAATGAAGCTGCTAAGACTGCTTTATGTGAAGAATTACATGCGATTATCACTAATAATGGTGGTACTATCGAAAATGTTGATGACTGGGGTCTACGCGAATTTGCGTATGAAATCGATGGTATGACTAAGGGTTATTACGTAGTAACTACTTATAGTGTTGAAGTTGAAGGCTTAAACGAATTCAAGCGTTTATTAGGTATCAATGCTGATGTAGTTCGTTCAATGACTATCAATACTGCAGAAAAGGCTGGTAAGTAGTTATGATTAACAATGTGGTATTAGTTGGTAGACTTACTAAGGATATTGAACTTAGAAAAACTAGCTCTAATATCTCAACTTGTACTTTTACCTTGGCTTGTAATCGTAAGTTCTCTAGTGGTAATAATGGTCCTACAGCTGACTTTATAAGTTGTGTTGCGTGGAGACAATCTGCTGATTTCCTAGCTCAATATGCTAGTAAGGGCGCAATTGTAGGTGTTGAGGGTAGAATTACTACAAGAAACTATGAGGGTCAAAATGGTAGAGTATATGTAACTGAAGTTACTTGTGATAGTGTTCAATTGATTGGCGGTAATAAGAATAGTGGCAATAATGTTGCGGCTAATCCTACACCAAATAGAACTTTTACACCAAGTGTTGAACCTAGTTTTGAGGGAAATAGTCCTGAGGATGATTTCTCTAATACGCCATCTCTTGATATTTCAAGTGATGACTTACCATTTTATTAATAGAGAGGAAAATAATTATGGCTTTTAGAAAACAAAGAGTCGGATATAAGAAAGTTTGTTACTTCACTAAGAACAAAATTGAATATATCGATTATAAAGATGTTGAATTATTAAAGAAGTTCATTAGTGCTAATGGCAAGATTACTCCAAGAAGAGTTACTGGTACTAGCGCTAAGTATCAAAGAATGTTGACTACTGCAATCAAGAGAGCACGTCAAATGGCTTTGTTACCTTACATTGTTGATTAATTTAAATTAATGATAGCCTTCCTTAATAGGAAGGCTATTTTCTTAAATAGGAGGATGATCATTTTATGAACAAAACAAAAAAATTAACTACAGGAGCGATGTTATTGGCACTGATTGGTGCTTTTATGTTGATAGATAGACAATTGTCTTATGTCTTTACTTATTTTATTGTTTTGTTGATACCGGTGATTATTGCAGTTTATTGTTGCATGTATTCAATGAAAGATGGCTATGTATTATGTGTTGGCGTTGTAGCTTTATCTATACTGTTTGGTTCTTTATATACTTATATGTATTTGCCTGCTTCAATCATTACAGGTTTATGTATATCAGCAGCTATTAGAAAAGACTATGACAGAAGAAGAGTGATGTTAATTTCAATTGCGGTTTTTGTCTTATCAGAACTTTTGATTACTTTCTTGGTGTCACCTTTATTGGGGGTTAGCGTTGATAGTCAATTGAAGGCTATGGAAACGACTTTCAATGAGATGTCTAATGTGGCTGGAGTTAGTGGGGCAATGAATGCAGTTGTTGGTAATTTAGGTACTTTCCTTCTTGTTGTCTTTATTTTCTCTACAATGTTGACTGGTGTTTTAGAAGGATACTTGATTAGTTTTATGACTGTTTTTGTCTTAAAGAGAATGAAGATTAAGAATATTGGCTACAATAACGCAATGGATATCAAGATGCCTGAATGGTTAGCTTATGTGTTATTTTTCTTTACGGCTTCTTTAATGTTTATGAATGTACCTATTTTAATGAAGAGTGAGTTTGTTAAATATAGCTTGATGTGCCTTGGTGTATTCTCTTCTTTGATTTTATTTTATTATGGCTATTTGTTTATGATTATTTATTTAAAAAAGAAGGGCGGTAGGGTAAATATCTTTTTACTACTTCTAGCTATTTTTATTTTGATGCCATTTTCGTATATCATATTATTAGTAGTTGGTTTCTTGTATGGAAGCGGACCACTTAGAAGAAAATTAGAGAATGAAAAAGAATAGAAAATTTATTATTACTGTTACTGTAGTTTATTTATTATTATTATTAACGCTTGTTGTTAATTATTTTATTTACCAAAAGCTTAACGTTTTGGCTGTTTCAATCGTTCTATTTTCTTTAGCTGTAACGATTGCGACATACTATTATTTTTCAATTAATCATCGCCAAATTACTGGCGATATTGAGACTAATCTTTCTTCTTCAATGACAGAGGCTTTAAAACTAAGTCGTATTGGCATCCTTGTTTATAATGAGGATTATGAAATAACATGGTTATCTTCATTGTTCAATGAAAAAGATATTAATCATGTTGGTGATAAGATTCTTGTTTGGCTGCCTGAACTTAGAGACTTATTAAGTGGTAAGATAGCCAAGACAATTGTTGTGATTAATGATGATAAGTATGAAGTAAGTAAGAAAGATGATGCTTATGTCTTATTCTTCAATGATATTTCTAGAGAGTATGATTTAGAGAATGAGGTTAATAATAATGCTTATGTTTTGGGTATTGTGAATTTTGATAACTATGATGAATTAACTTTGAATGAAAATGATATTTCTTTTATTAATACTAATATTAAAGTAGCTGTTGTTGAATACTTTAGGAAGTATGGTATTGTTTATAAGACTTTAAGAAATAATCGTTTACTGTTGATTTTAAATAATTCTATATATAAAAGATTGTTAGATGATCGTTTTTCTATTTTGAATACCGTTAGAAGAGAATCTAAGAATGGTGGTGTGGATGTTACTTTATCAATGTCTTTTGCCTATGGTAGTTATGATTTGATTGAATTAGATAAAGAGGCAACAAGTTTGATGGAAATTGCTCAAACAAGAGGTGGTGACCAGGTTGTTTCAAGAGAGATTGGCAAGGAAGCTAATTTCTATGGTGGTTCTTCAGAAGCTAAAGAAAGAGCTAGTAGAGTTAAGGTAAGAGTTGTTGCCAATACGGTTAGAAATCTAATTAATGGTGCTAGTAATGTTATTATCGTAGGACATAAGGATGCTGATGCGGACTGTATCGGTGCTGCTTTGACTATGAGTTATATTGTTTCTACGTTGGGTAAGAAGGCTTATGTAGTTACAAGAACCGGTGGCGTGGAGACAATGATTAAGGATGTTATGGATAAGTATAGTAGCTTATTGAGTTCACGTCATAACTTCATTTCTGAGTCAGAGGGTTTGTCTTTAATGGATGAAGAAACTTTGGTTATCATGGTTGATCATCATTCTTTGTCTTTATGTAATAGCCCTAATATTTTAAAAGAATCTAAGAAGAATGTGATAATTGACCATCATCGTCGTAGTGCTGATTTGGATGTTGATGCCTTGTTTATATACATTGAGGCTGGTGCTAGTTCTACGGTTGAAATGAGTGTTGAAATGTTGCCGTATTTCTCTAGAAACTTAGATATTTCAAAGGAAGAGGCTAATATCTTATATATTGGCTTGTTGATTGATACTAATCATTTTAGAAATCGTAGTGATTCAAGAACTTTTGATGTCGCAAAGACTATTAAACAATTGGGTGCTAATTCAAATGAATGTGAAATCTTGATCGAGGAGCCTTATGATATGTCTAAGAAGAGATATGAAATTATCGCCCATGGCAAGAAGTATCATGACAATATTATGATTGCTTATATGGATGATGGTACTATTTATCCAAGGTCAATTGCTTCTCAAGCTGTAGATAGAATGGTTGAGATTAAGGAAATTAATGCAGCCTTTGTCTTATGCAAGATTAATAAGGATGAGGTGGCAATTTCAGCTAGAAGTGATGGTAATATCAATGTACAACTTATCTTAGAGAAGATGGGTGGTGGTGGCCATTTGACAGCTGCTGGTATGCAGGTTAGGGATGGTTCATTAAGTGATATGTATGCTAATTTGGTAAAATGTATAGATGAATATTTAGAAAGTGTGGAAGAAGATGAAAGTAATTCTATTGAGTGATGTAAAAAAAGTTGGTAAAAAGGGTGAAGTTAAGGAAGTTTCTGATGGTTATGCAAGAAATTTCTTGATCGCTAGAGGTTTGGCTGTTGTTGCTAGTGAGGGTGCTAATAAGGTTTTAGCTAAGCAAAATGAAGAGAAGGCTAAGGAAGATGAGGCTAATAAACAAGCAGCTTTAGCTTTAAAGGAAAAACTTGAGGCGATGGAATTTGATTTCAAAGTTAAGGCTAATAATGGACATGTTTCTGGTTCTGTTTCTACTAAGGAAATTTGCGATGAATTAAAGAAGCATGGCATTGAAGTAGATAAGCGTAAGTTTATTGATAAGGATCCAGTTAAGACCCTAGGTTTTTCACATGTTAAGGTTGAATTATATAAGGGTGTAGTAGGTACAATTAGAGTTAAGTTAGTTGAGGAATAAGATGAGTCAAAAAACAATTCCCTATAGTCTTGAAGCAGAACAATCACTTCTAGGTAATATATTAGTTTTCAAAAATACAATTAGAGAATGCATTGAGGCTGATGTAACAAGTGATGATTTTTACTTGGATAAGCATCGTCGCATTTATAATATTTGTTCAAGTATGTTTGAAAATAGGGAGACTATCGATACTATTTCTTTGGGTAATAAGTTAAGAGACTATAACTATCTTGATACGATTGGTGGTCTTGATTATTTATTGAGTTTGACTGATTCAACAATTGATCGTACTAATACTAAGGAATATATTCGTATTATTAAGAATAAGTCACTAGCAAGACGTATTATTAAGGCCGGTGAGGAGATTGCTAGTGATGGTTATGATGGTCAAGCTAGCATTGATACGGTTTTAGAGAATGCGGAGAAGAAGATTCTAGATATTACAAGAAGTAGAACGGATTCTGAATTTAAGCCTGGTAGTGAGGTTTTTGAGGCTGCGGTTAAAAAGATTGAGGCTATAGAGAAGGCTGGTTCTACTATAACTGGTGTTAAGACTCGTTTTTCTCAATTAGATTCAATGACTGCAGGTCTTCAAAAGAGTGACATGATTATCTTAGCGGCTCGTCCAAGTATGGGTAAGTCTGCTTTGGCTTTAAATATTGCACTAAATTCAGCTATGGTTTCAAGTGGTGCTTGTGCTATTTTCTCGCTAGAAATGCCATGTGAACAGTTGGCTAATCGTATGTTGTCTGCTAAGGCTAAGGTTGATGGCCAAAAGATTAGAAAAGGTCAATTGAATGAGGCTGAGTGGATTAAGATTAAAGAAGCAGAACAGGAATTAAAACGTCAAAAGATTTTCTTTGATGATACTCCTGGTATTAAGATTTCTGATATGAATGCGAAATGCCGTAAGCTTAAAGAGGATTATGGTTTATATTTGATTATTATCGACTATATTCAGTTAATCCAATCAAATACTAAGTCTGAGTCAAGACAACAGGAAGTGTCTGATATTTCACGTAAGATTAAGGCTATGGCTCGTGAATTAGATGTGCCTATTATTGCTTTGTCGCAGTTGTCACGTTCGGTTGAATCAAGAAATGATAAGCGACCAATGTTGTCGGATTTAAGAGAATCTGGTGCGATTGAGCAGGATTCTGATATGGTTATGTTCATTTATCGTGAGGATTATTATAAAAAGGATGAAGAACGTAATGAAAAGCGTGAGGATGTTGAACTAATTGTGGCTAAGCATCGTAATGGCCCTATTGGTACTGTTAAGTTGGCTTTTGAGAAGGATATTAATGCGTTCTATTCTATTTCAAATAGTGAAGAGTAATGAAAAAAGATGTTATTGGAGTACTAGTTAGTATAGTTTTAAGTGTTGCCATTGTCATGGGAATTCCTTATTTATTGGATGAAAATAAGGTTGAGGGTGAGAGTTTTTCTATTGAGTCGCTTGTCAATCAAAATGCGGTTTTAGGCAATGATGTTAATACTTATAACTATTTATATTATCAGGGTAAACTTGTTGGGGTTATTACAAGTCTTGATACTTTTTATAGTGAGATAAACAACGAATATCAAAAGTATGTGGATAAGTTTCCTAATACATCTTTGGGTTTGAGTGAGGATTTAGTGCTTACTAAGGAAAAGACTTTCAATAAATATGAAAATAAGGATGATGAGATTGTTTCTTATTTAATTGATAATGATTTGTTGGGTGTTAAGACTACAGCTATTGAATTTTCAACTAGCGAAGGTGTTTATGATGTTATTTATGTAAGTGATCTTGAAATGTTTTATGAGGCTAGAGATACTTTCTTGAAGAATTTTGTGAGTGATGAAACTTTTCAAAAGATTGCCAAGGGTGAGACGATTGCCGAACCTGTTGATTTTGGTAGTGTTGATATGAATGTAAAGATTGAGGAGACAATAACTTATTCAAGTTCTTTTATGGCTCCTGATAATATTTTTACTACTTTTGATGAAATATATGATTACCTATGTTATGGGCGTAATAGTGAGAAACAATATTATATTACCAAAGAGGGTGATACTCTTCGTGGTATTGGTTATCGTTTTAAGAATATGTCTCCTAAGCAGTTGATGCTTATTAATAGAGATATTATTTTTTCAACCGATCAGGTATTGACACCTGGTATGAACATTAATGTTACATATTTTTCTAGTCCTATTAATGTGGTGGTTTTTAAGGATCGTTTAGCTTCTGAGGTAGTTACTCCTGAGTCTCCTATTTATGTTAAGGATGCAACTCTTGAGTCAGGTACTACTATTATTGAGACTGAAGAAAGCAATGGTCTTAAGAATGTCTTGTATCAAGAGACTTGGGTAAATGGTGTCTTACAAACCGGTAGTGTTAAGTCTAGTAATGTGGTTAGACAGCCAATTCAGGGTGTTATTAAGGTTGGTACAGCAAGAAAAGCTGATGTTGGTACTGGTAACTATGTATGGCCTGTTGATAATCCTAAGATTACTTGTGGTTGGGGTTGTTACTATATTCCAGGTATTGGTTCTCATATGGGCACTGACTTTGTCAATCAGTATGAGCGTTATGGCAACGTTTATGCAGCTGATACTGGTATAGTTGAAACTGCTAGCTATAATGGCATTGATGGTAACTTTGTGGTTATTGACCATCAAAACGGTTATAAAACACATTATGGCCATATGTCGAAGATTATAGTTAGTGCTGGTCAGGTTGTAAGTAGAGGTGAACAAATTGGTGTAATGGGTTCTACTGGTTATGCGTTTGGTGTTCATACCCACTTCCACTTTATTGTTGATGGGCATTTGACTGATGCATGTACGATAATGGATTGTACACAGGTTCCTTGGAGTTAATATGCGAAAGAATGTAATAATTTGTCTTTTTTCTATCACTTTTATTTGGCTATTGATAGTTAGTTCTATTACTATTTCAAATAACAACAATGATAGCAATGGTACTAATATCGAAGAAGTTAGGGTTACTGGTTTTTCTACTGATTTTAGTGAAGTTATAAAAAATACTAAGTCTTCTATGGTGGCAGTTGAACAAAATGGTAAGGTATCAAGTGGCTTTATTTACAAGAAAAAAGATGATTTAGTTTATGTAGCTACTTCTTTTCACGGGATAAGTGAAAGTGAAAATGCTAATGTTACTTTTAATAATGGCGTTAAGGTAAATGGCAAGGTATATGGCAGCGATTTGTTTGCGGATGTAGCCTTGCTTGAATGTGATTTTCCTTTCGATGTCCAAGAATTAAAGTTTGGTGATAGTACATTATTAAAAGATGGCGAATTTGTTCTTAGCATTGGCACTAATAATTCTATGGATTATGCTTTTTCTAACAAGTTTGGAATGGTTTCTAAGAATTATCAAGAAATCAAGAATCAGATATCTTTTAATGAAGAAAACTATGAATATTATCTTGGTTTGATTCAATTAAGTGGTGATTTCACATCAGGGTATAGTGGTGCTCCTGTACTTAATATGAATGGCGAACTAGTTGGTAGCATTTTGATGCAGGATGATGATATCACTTTTGCGTTAACCGGTGATGAACTTAAAAAAGTCTTAGATTGTTTATATAATAACTTATCTTATAGACGTGTTAATTTTGGATTTAAGGGTAAGTATATTAAAGACTTAGAGAATTATGAAGTTAATAGTTTGAATATCAATGTTGATTTAAGTGAAGGTTATTATGTTAGCGAAGTGTTGCCTTTTAGTTTCGCTTCTAAAATAGGTATTCTTAAGGCTGATGTCATTACAAAGATTAATGATGTAAAACTAGTTGATAGTAATTCTTTGTTGAGTTTGATGTATTCTGAAGAATTAAATTTTACTTTTGAGATTATAAGAAATGGTGAAAAGATCAAGTTACAGGGAGTAATAGATGCTTAAGCTTATTTGTGTTGGCAAGGTTAAGGATGCTTCGCTTAAGGCTTTGATTGATGATTATCAAAAGAGAATTCAAAAGTATCATAAGTTAGAGGTAATTGAGGTTAAGGATGAACCAATTAGAGAAAATGAGAAGGAAGTTCTTGATATTGAAGCTTCTAGAATTATGTCTAAGATAGATAAGGATGATTATGTAATTCTTTTGGATTTACATGGTGAGCCTTTGGATTCTGTGTCTTTTGCGAAGAAAATAGATAAGTTGTTTGTGTCTTATTCAAAAATTACTTTTGTGATAGGTGGTTCTTTGGGCTTGGGAGAAGGAGTTAGGAAGCGTGCTAATTATAGGTTGAAACTTTCTGATATGACCTTCTTGCATCAAATGACGCGTCTTATTATTCTTGAACAAATTTATCGTTGTTTTAAGATTTTAAATCATGAAACTTATCACAAATAATCTAAAAACTATTGTAAAGCGCTTTCTCAAGATTTAAAATAGAAGTAATTGAAAAGGAGATTTTTTTTAAAATGAAAGAAATTAGTGTATTAGTTGTAGATCCAGTTGGTCTTCATGCTCGTCCTGCTACTGTAGCTGTTAATGCTGCTAGCAAGTTCAAGAGCGAAGTTAAGGTTGCTTATAATGGTAAGACTGTTAATATGAAGTCAATTATGGGTGTTATGTCTTTAGGTATCCCTACTCAATCAGAGATTACAATCAGCTGTGATGGTGAGGATGAAGAAGAAGCTATCAAGCAAATCGAAGATATTTTGAAGGCTCAAAAGGTTATAGCTTAATCTAAACTAATAATAAAGAATAATTATGAATAGAGAAGCTGATGCTTCTCTATTTTAAAACTAGAAGGGAATGAATATGTCATATAAAGATACTTATAATAATTGGTTGAATCATCCTAATTTAGATGCAAAGTCTAGAGAAGAAATGTTAAAGATGTCTGAGAAGGATATCAAGAATGCTTTTTATACAAATATTAAGTTTGGTACTGCAGGTATGCGTGGTGTCATGGGTGTAGGTACTGATCGCATTAATATTTATACAATTAGAAAGGCTACTTTAGGTTTTGCGAATTATTTAAATGCTAATAATAAAGATGGCGTCGCAATTGGTTATGATAATCGTCATAATTCAAAGGATTATGCTTATGATTGTGCTGCTCTTTTAGCTAGTAAGGGCATTAAGACTTACTTATTCGATTCATTAAGACCTACTCCTGAATTGTCTTTTGCGACTAGATATTTTAAGTGTGATGGCGGTATTATGATTACTGCTTCTCATAATCCTAAACAATATAATGGTTATAAATTGTATGATGAGACTGGCTGTCAACTTATTCCTGAGCTAGCTGAGAAGGTTACTGCTGAGGTTAATAAGATTGAGGATCCACTTTCTATCACAATTGGTGATTATGATAAGAGTTTAATTAATATTGTTAATACCGAAGTTGATGAAGCTTACTATAAGGAAGTAATGAGCATTTCTTTAAGAAAAGATCTTCCTAATAAGGATAAGCTTAAGATTGTCTTCTCTCCTGAACATGGCGCAAGTAATATTCCAGTTAGAGAGACTTTAAAAAGAGCTGGTTTTGATGTTTATGTAGTGGAAGAACAAGCTATTCCTGATGGCGATTTCCCTAATACTAAGACTCCAAACCCTGAAGAAGCAGGTGCTTATGAGGGTGTTATTGAATTGGCTAGAAAGGTTGATGCGGACTTATTGTTGGTTTGTGATCCTGATGGCGATAGAATGGGTGTAGGCGTTAAAAAGGATGGCGATTATCATGTATTTAATGGTAATCAAACTGGAGCTCTTCTTCTTGAATATATCTTAAGTACAAGAAAAGAATTAGGTATGGAAGTTGATCATCCTGTTATGTTTAATACAATTGTTACTAGTGATATTGGTGAGGCTGTCGCAAACTACTATGGTGTAGAGTGTGAGAAGACTTTGACTGGTTTCAAGTTTATTGGTAATAAGGTTAAACAATATGAAGAGAATGGTAAGAAGACTTATCTCTTTGGTTATGAAGAATCTTATGGTTCTTTGATTGCGCCGTTTGTTAGAGATAAGGATGCTACTCAGGCTTGTATGATGTTGGCTGAAGAAGCTGTTTATTATCATAATCAAGGTAAGACATTGTATGATGTTTTATTAGGTATTTTTGATAAGGTTGGTGCATATTTTGATGCTCAAATGTCTATTATGCTTCCAGGTGCTGATGGAGCTGAGAAGTTAGCAGCTATCATGAAGAATATCCGTGAGAATCCATTTAGTATTGATGGCTATAAGACTGTTAAGATTGAGGATTATAAGACTAAAAAAACTACTTACAGTGACGGTAGAGTAGAGGATTTAACAGGTTTCGATGTTACTGATGCGATTAAGTATTACTTAGAAGATGGCTCATTTATCGCTATTAGACCTAGTGGTACAGAGCCTAAGTGTAAGATTTATTTATCTACTAAGGATGCTACTTATGATGCTGCTATTAAGAAGTGTGGTGATTTCAAGAAGATCATGAGTGAAATTATTAAGTAATGATAATAGATGAAGTAAAGACAAAAGCTTTAGAAGACAAGGTGCCCATTATTAAAGATGATGGGCTCTTGTTTGTGCTAAAGACAGTTGAGGTTACAGGTGCTAAGGATATTTTGGAACTTGGCACTGCTGTTGGTTATTCAAGCATGCATATGGCAAGTCTTGATAAGGATATTCATATTGATACAATTGAGCGTAATGAGGATATGTATAATCAGGCTGTTGTGAATATAAAAGATAATGGCTTTGATAATCAAATTGATGTTCATTTTATGCCTATCGAAGAGTTTAAGACTCTAAAGACGTATGATTTAATTTTTGTGGATGCTGCTAAGGCTCAATATGGTAAGTATACTGAGCAATTTTATAATAATTTAAAAAAAGGTGGTGTCTTTATTTATGACAATATGATTTTCCATGGTTTGATATACAAAATTGATGAAATCAATAGTAGAAGTCTACGTTCTATGCTTAAAAAAATCGTTAATTTCCGCGATTTTATGGTAAATGATGAGCGTTTTGATATAATAATGCATGATGAAATCGGAGATGGCATCTTAATAGCTATTAAAAAATAAATATGGAAGATAAGAATATTGCTCTATTAGGTTTTGTTTCTTCAGCTGCTGATTATTTGAAAAAACAAATTAAGGATAACAGTGAAGAGATAAAAGAATTAGATGAAATTGATTTGGATAAGATTAAAAGTGAGCTAGGAAATCGTTTAGGCTCATCTTTTGGTGGTGTTCAAGATAAGTCTAATGATTTAATTAATGCGGGTAGAGAGGCTTTTAATGATTTTATCAATGATTCTTCTAAGATGATTGATGAATTCAACGATATTTTTAATGTTGATTTCAAAAAAGAAAATGATGAAAAAGATGAGGAGATGGTGAATCATCTTATTTCTATTTTAAGAGAGCCTTCTAAGTTTGAGGAAACAAATGATTTTGAGACTCAAATTGCTAGGGCTGCGAATGATTCATATATCGAGGACAATAGGAAGATTGAGGTTCCTGGTAGCGATAATGAAGAATTAGATTCGCTTTTTTCTGAAATCATAGCCAATGAGAATATCAAGGTTGAAGAGCCTGTATTGAATCCTTTTGTTGATATTGAGACTGAATTTGAAAGCGTCGCTGAAGAGCCTTCTGTTGATAATGGGGCTCGAATCTCTGATGAAGATTTGGTTGAAGAAATTGTTGAAGAGGATGAAATTGAAAGGGATAATAGTTTAAAAGCTGATGAGATTAAACAATTAATTAGAGATACAATTTCAGAATTCTTTACTAATACAAATAAGCCTGAGGAAAAGGAAGTTAAGTTAGATGAAGTAATCAATTCTTTTGATGTGCTTAAAAATGTTGGTGTTGATGAAGAAGACGATGAAATAAAAGAAGATGACAATAAAAATGAGGAATTTGCCGAATTTGAATCTTTATGTTCTGGTTTAGATGAAGTTGAATATGAGGAATTAAATCCTAATAATGATTCTTTATTAGATGGTGTCTTTAAGCGTGTTGATGAATATGAAGAGATCAACGAAGATGAGCTTGCTGAATTAGAGGAAGAGCCTGATGTTGATTTGAAAGATCTTCTAAGACCTATTGATGTATTGATTGAAGAAGAACCTGTTGATGATACTCTTTCACCTACTAATATGTTGAAAGACAAAGAAGTGGTTTGTGAAAATTTAATAGACAATGATGATTCTACTGAAGAAGAGCCTGTTGTTGAAGAGCGTGTTGAAGAAGCTACAAATGATATTGGTAATGATGTCGATAGCGTTGTTGGAAGGTTAGAAGATATTCTACCTCCTGTTGAAACTGTTGTTGATGAAAAGTGGGAAAAGGAATCTAAACCTTTTGTAGTAGAAGAAAGAAAAGAAGAAACAACTATTGATATTGGCAATGACGTTGATAGTATTGTAGAAAGAATTGAAAAGATTCTTCCACCGATAACTGAAACTATTAATGAAGAATGGAATAAAGTATCAAAGCTAATTATTGTAGAACCTAGAATTGAGGAACCTACAAATGATATTGGAAGTGATATTTATAGTATTGTTGATAGAATAGAAAAGATATTGCCTCCAATAACTGAGGTTATAGATGAGGATTGGAATAAGGAGTCTAAACCAATCGTTATTGAAAAGCGTATTGAGGAGCCAACTATTGATATTGGCAATGATGTTGATAGTATTGTTGGTAGATTGAAGGATATTATTCCACCTTGTGAGCCTGTTATTGAGGAGCCGAAGTTCTCTGAGGATATGTTGGGTGTTCTTGATGCGTTAAGTATGGATGAAGGTATTTTAGAGGCCACTAAGGATGAAAATATCGATGAAGAGTTCTCTTATGATGGTGATGAGATTTCGTTGTTTGATGATGTACCTTTGTCTGAAAAGTTAAGTAATTACGCGGATCATACAGATGAGGAAAAAGAAGATGATTACTTGTTTGATGATGTTAATGTAGATGAACAAGGTTCAATTTCTTCGTTTTTAAGTGAATTAAAGGATGATGATCAAATTAGTTTACAAGAAGATGATGTTCCAGGAATGAGAAGTCTTTCTGAACTTATTGAATCATGTAACACCTTGTGTCCTAGTGAAGACAAAGAAGATGCTCCTGAGATAGTTGAAAATGATTATCTTGAGGAATACAATAATCGCTCTTTGGAAGAATTATATATTCCAAATCCTGGCTTAGATATCTTAGAACAAGGGGAATTTGACCTAGGCATAGATAAAAGCGATGAGGATTCTGATGAAGATGAGGCTGATTTTGATTTAGGTTCTAATAAAGAGACTGATTATGTTGGCGATTTGTTTGATGAATTTACTAACAATGAGTATGAGGTTGATGACTTTAAGAATAAGCAAGAAAGAATTAATGAATTAAATAAAAAGATTTATGATTCGATTGTTGCGTTATATCCTTATTTGAGTAATGGCTTTATAAAGGGTGTTTATGAATTAAAGGAATCATTCGCATCTGACTATAAAGAAGGCCAAAAGATTATTATTTTACATCGTTTAGTGTTCACGGACTTAGAAGGTTTAAGACAATTTGTTGATGTGATGATGAGCCATGAATATTTTGTCAATGTTGATGAAAAGCAAATGATTGTTGATACTTTTAAGGAACATGTTAATTCTGATGGTAAAATATTAACTGATATCTTTGAGATTGCTAACCAGGCTAAGTTGTTGACTGGTGAGTATGATGGATATCGAATTATAGAAGTTGATGAATAGTTTATAGGAGGAAAATATTATGAACGAAAGAAACCCATATGAAAGTGATGATACTGTAGATATTCCTGATTTTTCTTCAATCAAGGTTAATGATGATGATATTGATCGTTCTGTTTTTAAGATGAATGATGATATCCCTTCATATAATGAACCGGAATATGATGATGAAGAGGATTATTATGAAGATGAAGATGAAGGCCGTACAGTAAAGAAATCTGGTATTGTGTTGATTACGGCTGTTATGGTTATTTTATTAATCCTTGCAGTATTTGGCATGTTCTGGGGTATTAGTAAGAACAAGGCTTATACAACATTAAAGACTGAGTATGATGCTTATGTTACTAAGGCACAAAATACTGAGACAGAATTAAATAACAAGATTATTGAACTTCAAAATCAAATTAATAGTGCTAATACAACTACAACCGTGCCAACTGGCGAGAGTGCAACTTATAAGATGACAGCTACAGTTAGAATTAGAACGGGTGCTGGTACTTCAAATTCACAAACTAAATTTGCTGATTTATCTGATGATGTAAAGAAGGTTGCTAGTGATGATGGCGGTGTCGCATTTATGGCTGCAGGTACTGTGTTCACTGCTGGTGAGTCTAAGGAAGATAGCGATAAGAACGTTTGGGTTAAGTTAGCCGATAATGCTTGGGTTTGTGTTAAGTTTGGTGATGCAACTTGGGCTACTAAGCAATAATCTAATTTGAAATTTGATTTAGGAAACTATCTATGTATGTAGATAGTTTTTTAATTTTTAGGTAAAATATTATCGATGAATGATTTTATAAAAATTAGAGGTGGAAATAGGCTTAAGGGTGAGGTAACTATTTCTTCTAGTAAGAATGCTACTGTTGCGATTCTTCCTGCGGTTGTTTTGGCAAGTGAAGTTGTTAAGCTTTATGATATTCCTGAGATTGAGGATATTAATGCGCTTGTTACTATTTTAAGAAAATTGAATATTAAGGTAGTGATGAATGAAGATAACTTTACTATCGATCCTACAGAGATTGAGAATGTTGTTTTAGATGGTGATGAGGTTAGAAAGTTAAGAGCGTCTTATTATTTTATGGGTGCTTTGCTTGGCAGATTTAAGCATGTTAAGATGCTTTATCCAGGAGGTTGTAATTTAGGTCCTCGTCCAATCGATTTACATTTAAAGGGTTTTGAATCACTTGGTGCAACAGTTAAGACTGATGGTGATAATATTGAGATTTTTGCGGATGAACTTATTGGTGATGAGATTTATCTAGATATTGCTTCAGTTGGAGCTACTATCAATATTATGTTGGCTGCTGTTTTCGCAAAGGGTAGAACAATTATTAGAAATGCTGCTAAAGAACCTGAAATTATTGACTTATCAAGTATGTTAAATAAGATGGGTGCTGAAATTCGTGGTGCTGGTACTAGTGATTTGATTATAGATGGTGTTAAGCGTTTAAAAGGTTGTATCCATGATATTATTCCAGATCGCATTGAAGCAGGCACTTATATTTGTATGGCTGCTGCTATGGGTGATGGTGTTACTGTTAAGAATGTAATTCCTCAACACTTGGAGGCTTTATTGTCTAAGCTTGAGGAAATGGGTGTTGAGATGAATGTTGGCAGCGATTTTGTTGAAGTATATGGTGCTAAGAATTTAAAGTCGATTGATATTCAAACTCAGACTTTCCCTGGTTTTGCGACTGATTTGCAACAACCTATTACGCCTTTATTATGTGTGGCTAATGGTGAATCAAATGTTAATGAGACGATTTATCCAAAACGCTTTAAGCATTGTTTCGAATTAAATAAGATGGGTGCTAATATCACTGTTGGTGATGCAAAAGCTACTATTGTTGGTCCTTGTAAGCTTCATGGAACTGAAGTTACGGCTACAGATTTAAGATGTGGTGCAGGATTAATCATTGCAGGTCTTATGGCCGATGGTGAGACAATTATCCATGATGCTTATCATATTTATAGAGGATATGATAACATTGTTACTAAATTAAGAAATATTGGTGGCGATATTGA
This sequence comes from uncultured Solobacterium sp., assembly GCA_900546285.1. Classification (GTDB taxonomy): domain Bacteria; phylum Bacillota_I; class Bacilli_A; order Erysipelotrichales; family Erysipelotrichaceae; genus Colivicinus. The sequence continues at coordinate 21,734 of URCJ01000001.1, forward strand.
GTGATTTTAAGAAATTTGCTGAAGTAAAAAGTTAAGTTCCACTTTAAAACCTTCAAAAGAAATAGGTGAATTTACTCTTGGAATTACAGTGTTAATCGTATGATTGACACTGTTTTTATGTGTTGATTTACTTTTATTGGTACAATACATATATAAGATAAGGATTAAAGATGTAAAGAAAACATTATTAAAAGTTCATGGTATTAGGTCGATTTAATTTAATTAAGACTTAATTCCACTTGGTATTTTATAGTTTGAATATCTTTTGTCTTTGATTATTAGTACTTAAACTTTATTTGAGAAGTGTAGGTTTAAGCACTACGCTATCTGCAGCTACTGGAACTAAACCGAAATTTGACAGTCTTTCGGCTAGATCTGGACTGTAGAATTCTGTTAACTGGAAGGATGTTTTACCTTTCAGTTTTTCTTTTCTATAGGAATTGATATTAATAGATATCCTATTAGCTTTTTCTTGACTATCTAATCCAAGATTATAAAGATCACAACCTTTAGGACAAATATCTCTAACTAATATATGAACATTTTCTAAGGAACCCTTTTGATGAGATGCCATTGGGTCACAATAGAATACTCTAGTTCTAAGTGTTCCATCTATTTCTCTTACTTCAGCTTTATCAGCTAAATAGAATTCACTTCCTCTATCAGTCTTTAATACTTCTACTTCACGAGAGAAGATTTCTTCACCAAGTATTGATTCTAATAATAGAATGCCTTTATACATCTGTTCTGATGTCTTTGTTTCATGATAGATACATACTAATAAATCATATCTTAGAAACTTAAATGTTTGTAAGTAAGGACCATTAGAAATATCGTTATATACAGTATCCATTTCTACTACATTGGCATAAGGATTATTCTCCATATATTCTTTATAGTCTTGATAGGTTCTTCCTTTTAAGAAAGAACGATCTTGTCTTTTAGAATACTCTACCTTTTTATTCTTAGGCAGTTTTCTACTTACTTGTCTTTTTAAATCCATACAGGTAATACTTAATCCAGCATCTTTGAATACACCATCTTCAATATAGTTGTACAAAGTCTGTTCACATACCTTTATTTCTGGATGGTTTTGACATATGACATATAATGATTGTCCCTTATCAAGAAGTGGCTTAATTAAGTTACCTAATTCTCTTATTTCATCAAGCGTGGCATTAACGCCGATTCTACAATTGATAAGATCATCCCTGTATTCTTCATTAGCTTTTAGTGCGTCGTAATAATATTTATCATATCGACAGTTTTTATATTTCTCACAACCATTACAAGCACCAGGGGTTCTATCTCTTCTTGAACATTTAAACTTTGTATAGTTGGAACACTCCTTATTACACAAGTAAGTGTTCTTATCATTACACTTAGGGTATTTCACGCAATCAATTGGATAGGCATAATATCGTTTTAGTATTCTATGATTCTTTATCTCTTTTCCTATAGTAGATTTATCCTTGCCAATAGTATCGGCGATAGATTTCTTAGAAGCTCCTTTAGAGATTCCTGTTTCAATTATTTGTCTTTCAGATAATGTTAAATGAGCACCTTTATCAGTCATAATTACATTCTCCTTTCTTTAAATGACAAAAGATGTTCTTGTAAGATTATTGTCACTTAAATCAAAGAGAAAATGCAACTTGAACTTCCTAAAAGACTTAATTCAATTTTGCCTATCTTAAAGTGGAACTTAACTTTTTACTTCAGGATTTTAAGAAATTTTAAAATTTTATCAAAAACCTATTTACAAAGTAAGTAAGCTTTGGTAATATAAATGAGCTTACTTATTAATGTGGAGGGGTAGCGAAGAGGCTAAACGCGGCTGACTGTAAATCAGCTCTCAACGAGTTCGGCAGTTCGAATCTGTCCCCCTCCACCATTTTATTTCTTGGGATGTAGCCAAGTGGTAAGGCAACAGACTTTGACTCTGTCATTTCGCTGGTTCGATCCCAGCCATCCCAGCCATTGTAAGCTGACCTGGTAGCTCAGGCGGTAGAGCATTTGACTTTTAATCAAAGGGTCGCGGGTTCGATTCCCGCCCAGGTCACCAGTCTGCAGGTGTAGTTCAATGGTAGAACTTCAGCCCTCCAAGCTGACTACGTCGGTTCGATTCCGATCACCTGCTCCAGTCGAATGTTCAACTTAAATTAACTTATACAACTAGTGATAGTTGTTTTTTTATTTTTCTAGCTTTAATAGTTCAATCTTGTTGTTTATTCCACCGTTATAGCCTGTTAACTTATTATTAGAGCCTATCACTCTATGGCAAGGGATTATGATACATATTGGATTATGTTTCAGTGCTTGTCCAACTGCTTGGGCTGACATCTTCTTTATATTCTTTCTTTTTGCGATAGTATCAGCAATCTCTTTGTATGTGATTATTTTTCCATAAGGTATATTCTTTGTGATTTCTAAAACTTCTTTTTGAAATGAGGTTAAAGAATCGAGTTTGTATTTGGGTGTAAAGTTAGGAATATTACCACTAAAATAAATATCTAACCATTTAATTGTTTCTTTAAAAATTGGAAGACTTGTATTATCTGAACCTTTTGATGTATTGATGAAACACAAGCCGGTTAAAAATTCTCCATCACTAGTCAATAAGATGTTTGAAAACTGTTTGGGTGTTTTGTAGATATATTTGTACATATAATTTATTTTATAACTTTGGTTAATAGAGTTTATGATTTTTGATATTTGATATAATGTTTGGCATGGAAAGTAATATTATTATTGGAACTGCTTTGAATAAGCATGCTAGATTTTATCTAGGAGATACAACTAAGCTAGTTGATGATGCTGGCAAGATACATGATATGTGGCCAACTTCTTTGGCAGCACTAGGCAGAACAATGGCTGTAACTAGTGTTATGGCTTTGATGCAAAAAAATGAGGGTGAATCTGTTACTACTACCATCAATGGTGGTGGTAGTATTGGTACTGTTTTGGCTACTGCTGATAGTGAAGGTAATGTAAAGGGTTTTGTAGGTAATAACCATTTGTATCTAAAGTACAATGATTCTAATAAGCTTGCGGTTGGTTTAGTAGTAGGTACAGAAGGGCATTTAAAGGTCATTAGAGACTTGAAAATGAGAAATAGCTATACAACACAGGTTGCTCTAAGAACAGGCGAAATTGGCGATGATTTTGCGTATTATTTTAGTGTTTCTGAACAAAGACCAAGTATTGTCTCTGTTGGAGTTCTTGTGGATACTGATTATTCTTGTAAGGCAAGTGGCGTTTTGATTATTGAGTTGTTACCAGATCATAGCGAAGAGGATATTGTTTATTTAGAAAATCTTAATTTACAACCTATTTCTTCAGTAATTGAATCAGGAATTAGTTTGCAAGATTATATTCATTCTTTATTTGATGATGCTGAAATTTTAGAGAAACATGAAGTTAGATATCATTGCGATTGTTCTAAGGAAAGATTCTTGCGTAATCTTTTAACTCTTTCAAAAGATGATATTGATGAGATTATTGCGGATGGTCATATTGATGTACAGTGTCAATTTTGTGATAAGGAATATCATTATGATAGAGAAGATATTGAGTTATTGAAGAAGTATGCTGAAAAAAATAGGTAATGTAGCTTTAAATAATCCACTTATTATCGCACCTATGGCTGGAGTTACCAATGCAGCCTTTAGAGAACTTTGTCTAGAATTTGGCGCAGGGCTTGTATGTTGTGAGATGGTTTCTGATAAGGCTATCTATTACAAGAATGAAAAGACAGCTAAGATGATTGATGTTGGATGTTCTCATCCTGTTAGTCTTCAATTGTTTGGTTCAGATCCTGAAACGATGGCTTATGCGACAAGGGTTTTGGATAAAGATAGTGAATGTGACATTATCGATATTAATATGGGTTGTCCTGTCACAAAGGCCATTAAAACGGGCGCAGGGAGTGCTTTAATGAAGGATGAGGATTTAGCCCTTGAGATAGTAAAAAGTGTCTTAGATAACACTTCTAAGCCTGTTACGGTGAAGATGCGTTTGGGTTATGATATGCAACATAAAAATTACATGTCACTAGCTAAGAAACTTGAACATACTGGCATTAAGGCTATCACCTTACATGGTAGAACTAGAAGTCAAATGTATGAGGGCAAAGCTAATTGGGATGAAATTAAGTTACTTCATGAAAACATCAGTATTCCTGTAATTGGTAATGGTGATATCAAGACTCTTGATGACTATATTAAGTATAAAGAGTATTGTGATGCGCTTATGGTGGGTAGAGGTATTATCGGTAATCCTTTCTTGATTAAAGAAATTAGTGATTATGAAAAAGGTATTACTGATATTAAAACTTCTTATAAAGACCGTATTGAGATGTGTCTAAGGCATGCACATAAGTTGTGTACTTTAAAGGGAGAAATTATTGGCATAAGAGAAATGCGCGGTTTGGCTCCTCATTATATAAGTGGTTTATATAATAGTAGTGTCTATAAGAACAGGATGTCTAAGCTTGAGACATATGATGACTTAAATAATTTGTTAAGAGAATATGAATTATTATTAGATAGTCAGGAGATTTATTTATGAAGATAGGACAATTTTCCGATTCTTTCTTGCCAATAGTAGATGGTGTTGGCAGGGTTGTTTATAACTATTGTGACTCTTTGGGAAGAAAGGGTCATGAGGTTAGTACGATAGTTCCAATGGAAGATATGGGGTATCGTGGCCGTTTTCCGTTTGAAATAATTGATTATTATTCTCAAACAGTGCCAACGACTGTTTATAATGCTGGTTTACCATTGTTGGATGCTCATTATGACAAGATGTTGGAAATGAAGAATTTTGATATTGTTCATGTACACACTCCTTTTATTGCCGGTATTGAGGCTGTTAAGTATTGTAAGAATCACAATGTTCCACTTGTTGCCTCATTTCATTCTAAATATTATGATGATTTCTTGCAGATTACAGGTTCTAAATATATAGCTAAGTTTGGTACTGATGTCTTGGTAAACTTTTATAACAAGTGTGATGAGGTTTGGACGGTAAGTGAAAATTCAGCTGAGACTTTGAAGTCTTATGGTTATGATAGGCCAATAACAATCATACAAAATGGCATGGATATCAAGGATATTGATTATACTTTGGCTATTAAGGCTCGCAAGCATTTTAATTTAAGCTTTGATCCTGTCTTATTGTATGTGGGACAAATGAATTGGAAAAAGAATATTGAGTGTATTCTAAAGGCTTGTGCCCTTTTAAAAAGTGATGGTATAAAGTTTCAGTTAGTATTAGCTGGTAAGGGTCCTCATTTTAATGAGATTGATAAGAAGGCTAAGGAATTAGGAATCGGTGATAATACAGTGTTAACAGGCCATTTAAATGATGAGGACTTGTTAAATGGTCTATATGCTTTAGCTTCAATGTTTGTGTTTCCTTCTTTGTATGATACTTATTCTATGGTGGTAAGAGAGGCTGCTAATGCTAGGACTGCTTCAGTGGTTGTAAGAGATAGTGCACCTAGTGAATGTATCAAAGATGGTTTTAATGGCTTATTGTGTGATAATGATCCAAGAAGTCTATATGAACAGTTAAAGAAGGTTTTGTTGGATGAAAATTATGCGATTAATTTGGGCATTAATGCGAAGAAGACAATTCCTGTTTCTTGGGACGAAGTGTGTGATGAAGCGCTTAAGCGCTATCAGGTTGTGATAGATGAGTATAAGAAAACGAGGTAGACCTCGTTTTCTTAATAATTAGAATGCAAAGAAGAATTTAACTAAGAATAGAATTGATAATACTAATGTTAGTGGAGATACTTCTTTAGCTTTTCCTGTAATAAATTTAATGATTGTATATGCGATTAGACCTAAACCAATACCATGTCCGATTGAACCAGAGATTGGCATAGCTACTAGCATAATGAATACTGGTACACATACTGAGATATCATCAAAGTCGATGTTCTTTAATCCTTGTAACATTAAGATACCTACATAGATTAGAGCACTTGATGTTGCAGCTGCTGGAATGATTGCAGCGATAGGTGAGATAAACATACAAGCAAGGAAGATAAGACCAGTTACAAGAGATGTAAGACCAGTTCTACCACCTGCTTCAACACCTGATGCAGATTCAACGAATGTTGTGATTGTACTTGTACCTGTTAGGGCACCGCATACTGTACCACAAGCATCTGATAATAATGCTTCTTTCATGTTTGGCATATTACCATTTTCATCTAACATGTTTGCACGGCTTGCAGTACCTACAAGAGTACCGATTGTATCAAACATATCGATAATGCAGAATGTTAATACAAGAGTTACGACTGTGAACATACCAAGTGATTTTAAGACATTGAAGTCAAACTTGAATAATGTTAATGCAGCCATATCCTTGAATGGAGGTAACCAGCTTGCAGTTGCAAGTGATGCAAATGGGTTGATGTGAAGAACGAAGTATTCACCAGCCCAATAGATTACAGAACCTGTTAGGATACCATATAATACAGAACCTTTAACTTTCTTGTGGTCTAAAGCTACGATTGTGAATAGACCTACAAACATTGTGATTACTGTAAGTACCATTACTGAATAACCACTTCCCATAGTATCTTTTGCGTATGATGCAGTTAAAGAGCCAAAGAAGTTTGCCATTGCGTAGAATGGGCCACCAGTTTCAGAATATACACCAGCGTTTGATCCAAAGCCAATGTTTAGAAGCATTAGACCGATTGCAGGAGAAATACCAAGTCTAACTCCTAGTGGAATAGCTTGTACAATCTTTTCTCTTACGTTTAGTGCAGATAAGATAATGAATACAATACCTTCGATTAAGATGATACATAGACCTGCTCTGAAACCTTCTAAATAAGATACACCAGCAATTGTTGCGATATTAGCAACTACTACAGCGAAGAAAGAGTTAAGTCCCATACCTGCTGACATTGCGAATGGCTTGTTTGCGATAAATGCCATTAAGATAGTACCGAAGGCACTAGCGATACATGTTGCTAAGAAAACAGCGTTCCATAATTCTTGGCCACCATTTGCGGTAAATCCTGTTAATAGATTAGGGTTTAAGGCAATGATATATGCCATTGTCATGAATGTTGTTAAGCCAGCAATGACTTCAGTTTTTACGTCAGTACCGTTTTCCTTCAACTTGAAAATTTTCTCTAACATAAGTCCCCCTTAAAATTTTCCAACTACATTCGTAAAAATTAAAAAAATGCTTATAACTAAGCAAGTGATAAAAGAGATCGTAGTCCCATGATTAAGGTCACGGAGTAGAAACGCTTTCACCAATTTGAAAGTATATACGATATGTAGAACATAAGTATTATACACATCTTTGAATGAAAGTGAAATATTAACCAAATCAAATATTTAACCATATTAATCTTTTGTGATAAAATTTGTGTAAAGGGTTACATCCCTAGTAATTTTATGAAAGGATAAATGAAAATGAAAAAGTTACTATCTGTATTATTAGCTTTCTTCATGGTATTCGCTCTAGTTGGTTGTTCAAATAATGAAGACGACAACAACGGCGGTACTACTGGTACAGAAGATGGCTACAAAGTTGCTGTTGTTACAGACGTTGGTCAATTAAACGATGGTGGTTTTAACCAAGGTACTTATGAAGGTGCTGTTGCTTTCGCTGAAAAGAATGGTTTATCTTACAAGTACTATCAACCAGCTAATGGTTCTGATGCAACTGATGATGATAGAATCGCTGCTATGAGACAAGCTGTTGAAGGCGGTGCTGAAATCGTTGTTACTCCAGGTTTCTTACAAGCTGCTGCTCTTGAAACTGTTGCTAAGGAAAATCCTGAAGTTAAATTCGTATTCGTTGATGGTTGGAATCTAGGTTTAGATAATGTTACAGCTATCTCTTACCATGAAGAAGAATCTGGTTTCTTCGCTGGTTATGCTGCTGTAATGGATGGTTATACTAAGCTTGGTGGTACTTTCGGTGGTGCTGGTACAAATGCTGCTTGTAACAGATTCGCTTATGGTTATGTTCAAGGTATGCAAGCTGCTGCTGCTGAATTAGGTACAAATGTTGAAGCAACAATCTCATTCTTATATGGTGGTTCATTCTCTGCTTCTACAGAATTACAAACTCAAATTTCTGGTTGGTACACAAATGGTACTCAAGTAGTATTCGCTTGTGGTGGTTCTATGCTTCAATCTGTAAAGGCTGCTGCTGCTGAAACTGAAAACGGTAAGATTATCGGTGTTGATACTGACCAATCTGCTGAGTCTGATAGAGTTATCACTTCTGCTTTCAAGAACTTATCTGGTTCTGTTGATTTAACTTTAACTAAGTGGTTAGAAGGTAAGTGGGATGGCGAATTAGCTGATAAGCTATCTAACTTAGGTGTTGGTGATGAGGCTACAGGTTTACCTACAGCTGAAGGTTCTTGGAGATTTGAAAACTTTACAGTTGATCAATACCACGAAGTATTCGCTAAGGTAGCTGATGGTTCAATCAAGATTGATTCTGATTGTGCTGATTTAAGTACTGCTGCTGCTTGGGATGGTCTAAAGGCTAACTGTCCAAATGTTACTTTAACTCTTGAATATTAATTTAGGGTTTTGATTGTATAGAAGACACCCTTTTAGGGTGTCTTCTTTTTATAAGATATAAAAAGGAGATAATTTTATGGAAGATAACTGCGTAATTGAAATGTGTCATATCACAAAAGTCTTCCCAGGTATAATTGCCAACGATGATATAACTCTTGGTCTTAGAAAAGGTGAGATTCACGCTTTACTTGGTGAAAATGGTGCTGGTAAGTCAACTTTAATGTCCGTGTTGTTTGGCTTATATCAGCCTGAAGAGGGTGAGATTTTATATAATGGCAAGCCTGTAAAAATTACCGACCCCAATGTTGCGACATCTTTAGGTATTGGTATGGTACATCAACATTTTAAGCTTGTTGAATGTTTTACTGTACTTGACAATATTATTTTAGGAGATGAGGATTCTTCTTTAGGTTTTGTTCAAAAGAAGAAGGCAAGAGAAAAGGTTTTGAAGTTGTCAGAGACTTATGGCTTACATGTAGATGTGGATGCTAAGGTGTCTGATATCACGGTTGGTATGCAACAAAGAACTGAGATTCTTAAGATGCTATATCGTGATAATGATATTTTGATTTTTGATGAGCCTACTGCTGTATTAACACCACAGGAAATTGATGAATTAATGCAGATTATGCTTAATCTTAAAAAGGAAGGAAAGTCAATTCTTTTTATATCTCATAAATTAAATGAAATCATGGCTGTTTCTGATCGTTGTACTGTTTTAAGAAAAGGTAAGTGTATTGGTACTGTTGATATTAAGGATACTACTAAGGAAGAATTGTCTAGTATGATGGTTGGCCGTCATGTTAATTTTGCGGTTGATAAAAAAGAGGCAAAGCCTGGTAAGACGGTATTAGAGGTTGATGATTTGGTTGTTAAGTCTCATACTCATAAAAAGAATGCCGTTAATGGTGCTTCTATTTACGTAAGAGAGGGTGAAATAGTTTGTATTGCTGGTATTGATGGCAATGGCCAAACCGAATTCATTCATGCCCTTACTGGTTTAGATAAAATTGAGTCAGGTAAGATTGTTTTTGAGGGTGAGGATATCACTCATAAGACAATTCGTTATAAGAATACTCATGGTATTTCTCATATTCCAGAAGATAGACATAAACATGGTTTGGTTCTTGATTATAATCTTGAACAAAATATGGTTCTTCAAAGATATTTTGAACCTGAATTTGAAAAGAATGGTTTCATTAGATTTGATAAGGTAAGAGAATATGCTGATAAGCTTATTGAGGAATACGATGTAAGAAGTGGCCAAGGGCCAATTACGATTACTCGTTCAATGTCTGGTGGTAACCAACAAAAGGCAATTTGCGCTAGAGAGATGGATCGTAATCATAAATTGTTGATTGCGGTACAACCTACAAGAGGCTTGGATGTTGGTGCTATTGAAGATATCCATTCAAAGATTGTTAAGAATCGTGATAATGGCGATGCGGTGCTTCTAGTTTCTCTTGAACTTGATGAGGTTATGAACTTGTCTGATAGAATTTATGTAATGTATGAGGGTGAGATTGTTGGTGAATTTGATCCTAAGAAGATTACTGTTCAAGAGCTAGGTTTGTATATGTCTGGTGCTAAAAAAGATAATGTAGCTAAGGAGGGTAAATAATGACGACAAAAAAGGAATCTAAATTTGTTTCTCTTATTAAAAGCGATGGATTTAAGTCATTATTATCTTCTATCGTTTCAATTTTAATTGGTTTGTTGGTTGGTTTTATCGCCATGGTTGTTATTACTATGGTGAGTCCAAATAACTCAATCAGTGATGCCTTTGGTGGCTTGAAGATTATGTTCTCAGGACCATTCTCTTCTAGTGTTACTAAGTATGTATTATCTAATACTGGTAATATGGTTTTCTATGCAGTACCTTTGATTTTTACAGGTTTGTCTGTATCTATTGCTTATAAGACAGGTTTGTTTAATATCGGCGCTCCTGGTCAATATATCATGGGTACTATTGGTGCTTTACTTGTTGCCTTATATATTCCTACAACTACAAGGGCTGCAGGAATTGGTGTATGGTCCTTAGCGGTGCTTGTTGGTGCACTTCTTGGTGCTTTATGGGGCATGATACCGGGTTTGCTTAAGGCTTTCTTTAATATAAATGAAGTTATCATTTGTATTATGACAAACTGGATTGCGGCTAATATTTCTTCTTGGATATTTAAGTATACTGTCGCTATTCAATCTACTGAAAACACAAAGGGTGGTTTCTTGGCTAAGGTCTTGGATAACTATACGCCTAAGATGGGGTTAGATAAGATTTTCCCTGGTTCTTTGATTGATGGTGGCATTATTATTGCGATTTTTGTGGCGATTGTGATTTATATCATTATGAATAAGACAACATTTGGTTATGAGTTAAAGGCTTGTGGCGCTAATAAGGATGCATCTAGATATGCTGGTTTAAATGAAAAGCGTAATATCGTTGTTTCTATCATGATTGCTGGTGCTTTAGCTGGTATGGGCGCTGCACTTTATTATTTGAATCCTGGTATTGAATATAAATATGTTTCTCAATATTCTAGTTTACCTGCTTATGGATTTAATGGTATTGCGAGTGCTTTCTTAGCTAACTGTAATCCGATTGGTGTTATCTTCTCTTCGTTGTTGATTAGATATCTAAATGTTGGTGGCGACTACTTGGTTAAGGTTGGTTTCAATAGATATGTAGCTGATGTTGTTGTTGCGGTTATTATTTATATGGCTGGTTTTACAAGAATTATCAAAGAAGCTATTACTAATCTTTCTAGACGTAAAGATAAGCGTATGCTTGATAAAAAGGAGGACAAATAAGTATGACTAATCTTATTCTTATTCTTCAAAAGACGATGATTTATGCAACTCCTTTATTAATAGTTGCGTTGGCTGGTTGTTTCTCTGAAAGATCAGGCATTATTAACTTGGCTTTAGAAGGTGAAATGATTTTTGGCGCTTTCATTGGTGCACTATGCGTCAATGCATGGCAGGTTGCTGGTACTTTTGTGGATAATCAACAATTGATGTTTGTCTTAGCTTTACTTATTTCAGGTGTGGCTGGTGCATTGTTCTCACTACTATTGTCTTTTGCGGCAATTAAATTGAAGGTTGACCAAACTATTGCGGGTACTGCCTTAAATATGTTGGCTCCTGCCATCTTTCTAACAGTTTGTCTTGTTTTCTTTAACCAAGAGAAGTTGGTTATGAATCCAATGCCTAATTATGTAATTTTGCATAAGGGTAATATGAATCCTTTATATGAAATTTTCTGTAATAAGGCTTATATTTCAACTTATATTATCTTTGGATTATTTGTTGTTTTATCAATTTGGCTATATAAGTCAAAGATTGGTACTCATTTAAGAGCTTGTGGTGAACATCCTCAGGCAGCTGATTCTGTTGGTATCAATGTATATAAGATGCGTTTCTTGGGCACTACTATTTCTGGTTTCTTAGCTGGTGTTGGTGGTTATGCTTATATCGCAACCGTTTCGGCTGGTACTGCTGAGTCTTCTGTTGGTGGTATGGGTTTCTTGGCTTTGGCTATCATGATTTTTGGCAACTGGAATCCAGTCGGTATCTTCTTTGGATCATTATTATTTGGTTTCTTGAAGTGTATTGGTCCTCTTGCGGGTCAAATCTCTTTCTTGAATTCATTAGGGTTAGATATTTATTTCTATAATATTATTCCGTTTGTGATTGTTATTATTGTCTTGATTATTTCAAGAAATAAATCAGGATGTCCTAAGGCTGAAGGTATTCCTTACGATAAGGGCCAAAGATAAAAATTAACTACAACTTCGGTTGTGGTTTTTTGATATAATTTTTTAGAGTTCCTAGAGGTAGATTAAATGGAAAAGTATGTTGTTGGCATTGGCGCTACCAATGTTGATATTTATTGTAAGTCAAAGATAGAGATTAAAGAACACTTTGATCATCCAAGTGACATTTCTTATACACCAGGTGGTGTTACTCGTAATATCTTGGAGAATATTCATAAGTTGGGTTTAGATACCAAACTTTTAACTTGTGTTGGTGATGATATCTATGGTAATTATCTAATTGAAAGAATTAAAAAATCAGGTATTGATGCTAGTAATATCGATGTGATTAATGGTGGCCATACTGGTTTGTTTGTGCAAGTTCAGGATAATAATAATGATATGCATCTTGCGATGTGTGATATGAATATTTTGAAGCATATTGACGTGGATTATATTAAGAAGAATGAAACTGTATTTAAGAATGCTAGTGCGATTATTTTAGATCCTTCTTTAGATAATGAAGTCTTGGATTATTTGTTTGAAACTTATGGTGATATTCCTATTTTTGTAGATCCTATTTCTGATGTTTATGCCAAAAAGATTAGGCCTTATCTTGATCGTATCTATTGTATAAAGCCTAATAGAAGTGAATTAGCTGTTTTAGCTGATATGAAGATTGATAATCATATTGATTTATTATTGGCTTATGAAAAGGTATTAGACAGCGGTGTTAAGAAGGTTTATGTATCTTTGGGTGGTGATGGTTGTATGTATAATGATGATGAAAATCATACCTATACAAGAGCTTTTAAGCCGATAGATAAGATGGTTAATGCCTCTGGGGCTGGTGATAGTTTTTTTGCGGCTATCATTTATAGTTTTGTCACTGGTGCAAGTCTAGATGATACAATTGATTATGCGCTAGGTGCTGGTATTGCGGCGATTACTTGTGAAGAGACAATTAATCCTGAATTATCAGTTGAATTATTAAAGAAGATTATTAAGGAGAGAAAATAAAATGGAAAATTTAAAGAATTATTTGAGTGTTACACTAGAGATTCAAGAAGCTATTGATGCTGGTAAACCAGTTGTTGCCCTAGAGAGTACAATTTTATCTCATGGTATGCCTTATCCTGAGAACTTAGAGTTCGCTCATAAGGTAGAAGAGATTGTTCGTGGTAAGGGTGCTATTCCTGCTACTACTGCAATTATTGGTGGTAAGTTAAAGGTTGGTTTAAATGCTGAAGAATTAGAAATTATGTGCAAGGCTAAGGATGTTGGTAAGGTTTCAAGAAGAGATGTTGCGGTATACTTAGCAACTAATCAAACAGGTGCTACAACAGTAGCTACTACTATGTTGATTGCTTCTTTAGCAGGTATCAAGGTATTTGCGACAGGTGGCATTGGCGGTGTTCACCGTGGCGCTGAGACTACTATGGATATTTCTGCTGATTTACAAGAATTAGCTAATACTCCAGTATTTGTAGTATGTGCTGGTTGTAAATCAATTCTAGACATTGGCTTAACTTTGGAATATCTAGAAACATTTGGTGTTCCAGTACTTGGCTACAAGACTGAAGATTTCCCTGCGTTCTATTGCCGTAAATCAGGCTTTGGGGTTGATTATAAGTTGAATGATGCTGCTGAGGCTGCTAGAATTATTAAAACTAAGTTTGATTTAGGATTAAAGGGTGGCGGTTTAATCGCTAATCCAATTCCTGAGGAATATGGTATGGATTCTGTTGAAATGGAAAAGATTATCAATAAGGCCTTAGAAAGTGCTAAGAATGATAATATTCATGGTAAAGCTACAACACCATACTTGTTAGCTCATATCAAGGATTATACTGATGGTGCTTCTTTAGCTAGTAATCTTCAATTAGCTTATAATAACGCAAGTGTTGCGAGTGATATTGCGGTAGAGCTTGCAAAATTAGGATAAAACTTAAACCAGACTTGTCTGGTTTTTGTTTGCTTTATATAATGTGATGGATGAAAAAGATCCTTTGGTATGTCGATGATTTTCTAACGAATATGAATAAGCATCATATTGGCATGTATTCTGCTGCTACTGCTTATTTCATTTTTATATGTGTCATTCCTTTTTTGACTATATTGTTGTATCTGATTCCGTATACTCCAATTGAGGAAGTTGATGTTATTTCAATGATAAGTAATGTGCTTCCTTCTTATGCCTATGATTTTACTATCAATATTATTGATGAGGTCTATTCAAAGACAGCTGCTGTCTTACCATTGTCACTTTTGATTATGTTCTGGACTGCTTCAAAGGCTATGGTTTCAATTAGAAATGGTTTAAATGATATCAACGATTATTTTGAAAAAAAGAACTATTTTTTAGTTAGATTAATTGGTACCTTAGATACCGCAGTAGCTATTGTGGTAATCATCTTTATTTCATTATTATCTTTGTTTGGTGAGACATTACATGATTATTTAAGTGATTTTAATATTAAATTCATTAATGTTCTAGCGGTTTTAGTTAACTATAAGATGCTGATTACTTTAATTGGTTTCTTTATTGCGTTTATGATTCTTTATGCTTATTTGCCCGCTAAGAAGAATAAGATTAGAGAGGTTATTCCTGGTGCTATTTTTTCGACGATTGTATGTCAATTATTTTCTAAGGTTTTCAACTATTTAGTTAATAATTATTTGAGTTTTTCAATGTATGGGTCATTGGCTACTATTGTAGTGCTTATGATGTATTTTAATTTCTTTTTCTATTTCTTTTTTATAGGAGCTTATTTGAATAAATATTTAGTGAAAGGTTCAATATGAAATATAAATTAATAATGTTTGATATGGATGGTACCTTGTTACCCATGGAACAGGATACTTTTGTGAAGGGTTACTTTTACTTATTATGTAAGGAAGTAGCTGATAAGATTGATGCCGATTCTTTTGTGAAGTCTATTTGGTCTGGTGTTAGGGCGATGGCTCTATCAAATGGCATTACGACTAATAGAGAGGCTTTCTGGAAGGATTTTGAAGAAAAGACTAAGTTGGATAGGGGTTACTTTGAAAAGGTCTGTGATGACTTCTATGCCAATGGTTTTAAGAAGGCTATTGGTTTTACATCACCTAATCCATTGGCTAAGGAAGCGGTAGATATTGCACATAGTAAAACAGAACATGTAGTGCTTGCGACTAACCCTTTATTTCCATTGGTGGCTCAAAAGACTAGATTGTCTTTTGTAGCTTTGAGTGAATTAGACTTTGATTATATTACAGCCTATGAGGACCAATATTTCATTAAACCTGATACTAGATATTATCAAGCATTATTAGATAAGTATAATGTTTCACCTTCAGAATGCTTAATGATAGGCAATGATGAACATGAGGACGCATATCCTTGTAAGAATTTAGGCATTGATGTTTATTTGGTTAATGATTGCGCTATCAGAAGTGAGAAACATCCATATAGTGGATTAGAAGGCTCTTTTAGCGATTTAATAGATTATTTGAAAGGATTAGATGATGAAGGAAAATAAACGTAATTATCCTGTTATAACCATAACTGAAAAGGGTGAAGACTTTATTGAGTCTGGTAATAACTGGGTATATGAGAATGAGATAATCTCTTATTCTAGGGAACATGAGAATGGTGATATTGTTGATGTTTTATCTAAGAAAGGTAAATACTTAGGAACTGGTTTTATTTCTGATATTTCTAAGATTAGAGTTAGAATCTTTTCTAAGAATGCCAATGATGTTTTTGACTATGACTTCTTTAAAAGAAGAGTCATTTATGCGATCGATTATCGTTTAACTGTCTTAGATAAGATTGATGCGTGTCGTATTATCTTTGGTGAGGCTGATGGTTTTCCTGGTTTAACAGTAGATAAGTATAACAATATACTAGTTACTCAAGTAACAACATTCGGTATCGAAAGAAGAAAAGATTTAATCTTTAGAGCACTTCTAGAAGTATTTAAAGAAAATGGTTATGTGATTGATGCTATCTATGAGCGTAATGATGTTAATTCTAGAGCCTTGGATGGTTTAGAACTATATAAGGACTATTATTATGCAAGCAGTGACTTTGATATCAATAATAAGGAAACAATCATTACCGAGAATGGTATTAAGTACTATGTTGACTATGTTGATGGTCAAAAGACTGGTTTTTTCTTAGATCAAAGATTCAATAGAGAATTGGTTGGTAGAATTGCCAAGGGTAAAAGGGTACTAGATTGTTTTACGCATACCGGTTCTTTTGGCTTAAACTGCGCTATTAATGGTGCAGAAAAGGTAGTTTCTGTTGATATTTCTCCTTTAGCAGTTGAACAATCAAGAAGAAATGCTGAATTGAATAATCTACAAGATAAGGTTACTTATGTTAAGGCTGATGTCTTTGATTATCTAGATAAAGTAAAGAAAAGAGAATATGATTTGATTATTCTAGATCCACCTGCCTTTACTAAATCGCGTTCTACAATTATGGCAGCTTTTAATGGCTATAAGCGTATTAATTCTAAGGCTATGAGCTTACTAGGTAAGGGTGGCTATTTAGTTACTTGTAGTTGTTCGCATTTTATGAATGAAGATTTATTTGTGAAGATGTTACTAGAGGCGGCTAAAGAGAACAATATGGTTCTTAAGCAAATCTCATATAGTCAACAGGGTAAGGATCATCCAATATTATTGAGTTCTAATCAAACTGATTATCTTAAGTTCTATATATTACAATTGATGTAAAAGATGTGGTTTCACATCTTTTTTTGACCAAATAAAAAACCTAGCAGATGATGCTAGGTTTTGAGTAATTATCTGTTGTTACGGTAGAAACGCATATTGTCATAATATTTATTGACAATACCATTGAATTCTTCCCATAGAGTATCTTCGTTTTCTCTACCAGCAGAACCAACTTCCTTCCACTTAGTTCTTAATTCCTTAACAGAAGCGATTTCTTCATCGGTGAATTCAGATCTTGCAAGGTATTGCTTAGCTTCAGCAATGATAGCCTTCTTAGCTTCAGTTCTTTCAGCATAAGTTTCCTTTAAGCCCTTGTAGTATTCTTTTCTATTCTTGAAGAAAATCTTTCTTTGTTCAGAGAACTTAGCCCATAATTCTTCTTCATGTTCCTTGCCAGCTGAACCTAATTGCTTCCAAGCTTCCATTAGTTCATCCATCTTAGCAGAAATTTCCTTGAAATTAGTTAATTCATTAGCCTTGATAGCTTCTTCAACTAATCTTTCTTTTTCTTCTTTATTCTTAGCAAATGCTTCCTTTAAATTTTCAAAGTAAGCCTTCTTGTTTGCATAGAATTCATCTCTAGCAGCCTTGAATTCAGCCCATAAAGCATCATCCTTTTCCTTATCACCAGTTCTACCAGAAGCTTTCCACTTGTCCATAAGTTCGTTCATCTTTAATGTAGCTTCCTTATAGCTCTTTGTAGAAATTTCCTTTGCTTCCTTTATGATGTCATTCTTCTTTTCTTCAGCAGATAATAACATATCAGTTACTTTTGGAGCGATAACTGACATGAAGCCGTCAAATTTATCATTAAGCTCTTTTTCAGCTAAAGATTCTTCTTCGCTACTAGCTTTTCTCCATCTCTTCTTAAGAGCTTCAACTTCTTGAGAAGTGATGCTATCTTCTTTGTTTGCTAGTTCTTCAGCCTTAGCAATAAGCTCGTTCTTTAATTCAATTCCTTTTTCGTTCATATGTTTTCAACCTCTATACTTTTCAATTATATATTTTTTTTAATAAATTATAAAGAGAATATTTAAATTCTCTTTAAAATGTGCTATATATCCCTAAATTGAGACACATAAAGTTCCTTATAAGTACCATTTTCGATATTCATAAGCTTTTCATGAGTACCACTTTCCTTAACTTTACCATGTTCAATAACCAAAATATTATCGGCATTCTTAATGGTTGATAGTCTATGGGCTACTACGATTGTAGTTCTTCCTTCCTTTAAAGTATCTAATGCTTCTTGGATCATGATCTCAGTTGTATTATCTAAGGCGCTGGTTGCTTCATCAAGAAGCAAGATAGGTGGGTTTTTTAAGAAGACTCTAGCGATAGATAATCTTTGTTTCTGACCACCCGAGAGCCTTACACCTCTTTCACCAATTTGAGTATCAAAGCCATGTGGTAAAGACATAATGTAATCATAGATGTTAGCTTTCTTACTTGCTTCTATAATTTCTTCCATTGTTGCGTTTAAATTACCATAGGCAATATTTTCTTTAAATGTTCCTGAGAATAAGAAAACATCTTGTTGAACAATGCCAATGTTTCTTCTTAAACAGTTCATCGTGATATCACTGATATTTTTATTATCAATTTCAATTGAACCTGAATCAATGTTGTAGAAACGAGGAAGAAGGTGACAAATGGTTGTCTTACCACCACCGCTTTCGCCAACTAGGGCAACGGTTTGACCTTTCTTAACCTTGAATGAGATATCATCTAATACTTCATTACTATCGTATTTGAAACATACGTTCTTGAATTCAATATCACCATTTAAATCCTTATAGTCTTTTGCGGAAGGCAGGTCTATTTCTTCCTTTTCAGCCATTACTCTTTCAAACTTTTCAAAACCCGCAATACCTTCTTCTAATTGTTCACTGAATTGAACAAGAGTGGTAACTGGTGTGATAAACAAGTTAATTGAGACAATAAATGTTGAATAGTCACCAAAGGTAATTAAACCCTTATATAAGAAGATACCGCCTGATATTAAACAAATGACATTGAAAAAGTCAGTAATAAATGAAGTGCTTGAGTTAAATGTCGCAAAGCTCTTGAAGTGTAATTTTCTAGCTTCAATAAAATCTTTGTTGTAGCCATCAAACTTTTCCATTTCTAGTTCACTATTGTTGAAGGCCTTAGTTACTCTAATACCACTGATGGAAGATGAGATACCAGCATTGATGCCCGACATCGCAATCTTGGATTTTCTAGATGCTTCTCTCATCTTTTTCCTAAGTTTCATTGAAATGAAAAATAAGAAAGGTACTGAGGCAAAGATAATCAAAGTAAGATTTAAATTGATAGTTGCCAAGTAAATAAAAGACAAGATAATCATCAAAGTACACATGATGACATTTTCAGGACCATGGTGAGCTAACTCTGATATTTCAAAGATATCATTAGTTAAATTAGACATGATAGCTCCTGTTTCATGGTTATCGAAGTATGAATAAGGTAATCTTTGAATCTTTCCAAATAATTCCTTACGCATATCTGATTGAATCCTTACACCCATTACATGTCCATAGAATTGAACAAAGTATTTTAATAATGCTCGAACGATGTAAATAACTAATAAGATAATGCCAAACTTAATGATTAGATCATACTTTGAATTAGGGATGAAATCATTGAGCATGTTTCTTGTGATAATTGGATATACCATGGCACTTAGGGAAATCAAAAATGATGCCAACATGTCTGATATAAATAGTAATTTGTAGGGTTTGTAGTATTTAATAAATTCTTTAAGCATGAATAAAATTATAACATTTTTGCGAATTTACTCTTATTTAATATAGAATTATTTTATATGCAGGGATTTTCAGATGAGCTTAAACAAAGAAAAATTAATTTAGTAGCTAACGGGTATGATGCTTATTGTCTTTTTACAATGACGGGACAAGAAAAGAAATTAGCCAATGAATTAAATAAAGAATATGAATATCTTATTGCGACACCAATGTTTAAAATGGCACATCGCTCTAAGAATGGTCAAAAATATGATGTAGAAGAATTAATGTTATCTAGCTATGTCTTTTTATATATGCCAAATGATAAAAAACCATTTGAGATTAAATCCAATTATTATTCTTATAAGCTTCTTTCTTGTAAGAATAATAATGGAAAACTAGTAGGTGGTGACTTAGAATATGCTAAGTGGGTTTTAGAAAACGAAGGTTTCTTACCAGTTTCAAAAGCTAAAAAAGTTGGTGGTAAGGTTGTTATTATCGATGGTCCACTTAAAGAATTAGAAGGCTATATTGTTGAATATTCTAAAAAGAATCGTAATTGCCAAGTTGAGTTAGAATTTATGAATCAAAAGACTAAAGTATGGGTTCCTTTTGAATGGATAGATCCTGATTTAGTCGATAATCTTTAATTCAACAATATTCTTAAATAAAATCTTTTGTTTAACAATTTGTAACATCTTAGTATCGTAATTAAGTTTGGACAAACGTCCTTCCTTTTTGTAGTACTTACCATTGTTAAAATAGATAACAGAGATGTTGTTGCCTATTTCAATTTCATTTATAGTACGATTTAATATTTCATAATCTTCATTGTCTAAGATTCTTTTTTCAACGACAACTTCTTCCTGCTTTTCAAGAAGCTCTCGATAACCATTCAAGGCATCGAAAGCCATAAAAATTTCTGCTCTAGGCATTGTGTCCTCCAATCAATTTATTTCTTTTTCTACCAGTTGCCTTATCTAAATAACTGGTTCCTGTTAATATAGCATTCTTACCATATTTTTGTTTAATATAAACCATAGCCTCTTGTGATTTATGTTCCTTTTCAATTTCTTCAATATCAGTAAATAAATCATATTCGGCATAATATTCATCTTTTAAGTTACCAAAACTAATTCCTATCTTTCTTATTGGATAATTAGTATTAATTATTCTTTTGTAAAGTAGGGTGAATTCATTTAAAAGAATCTTATAAGAATTAGTGGTATTACTAATCTTATTACTACCAGAACTTGCTTTTATTACATCCTTAGAATAGCCGATATATAAGGATATATGATTAGTAACTACATGTTTACTAGTTAGTTCTAAGACATTAGCCTCTACCATTTCCTTTAAGACGATATAGGCATCCTTATAGTTGTAGTCTTCAAAAAGAATTTGAGAATTAGATATCGAATTAGCCTTAGGCTTATAAGCCTTGATATCACTGATACAAGTATCCTCTTTCCCATAGGCATGGTCTATTAAAGCTTTGGCATTGATGCCAAAGAGTTTATATAAGACATTTTCTGGTGTTTGGGTAACACCATATAAGTTATAAACCCCAATGGAAGCTAATCTTTTAACCGTTCCTGGTCCTATCATCCAAAAGTCCGTTAAAGGTTGATGATGCCACAGGGTTTGTTTAAAAACATCCTCATCTAAGTAGGCAATATTATCGCTTTTATGTTTAGCACAAATATCTAAGGCCACCTTACATAAAAACATGTTAGTTCCTATACCACAGGTTGCCGTAATTGAAGTAGTCTTATAGATATCATTGATAATCAGTTTGGCAATATCCTTAACCTTTAGTTTATATAAATTAAGATAAGGTGTAACATCGATAAAACATTCATCGATAGAATAAACATATACATCTTCTTTACTGATATATTTAAGAATAATCTTATAGATTAAGGCTGAATATTCCATATATAAAGACATTCTAGGTGGGGCAATAATATATTCAATATTCTTGGGTATTTCAAAAATACGACCTCTACTTTTAACCCCTAATTTCTTAATTGCTGGGGTAGCTGCTAGAGTTATGGCACCACCACCTCTATTAGGATCAGCTACTACTAAATTTATTTTAAAAGGATCTAGTCCTCTTTCAGCACATTCAACAGAAGCGTAAAAAGATTTAAGGTCGATACATAAATATATTCTTTGCATGTCTTTATTATAAGAAAGTAAATTACCAAAACAAGTAAGATTTGGGAAAAAATAAAAAACTTTTATTTAATTATTCCTAAATATATGATAAATTTTAGATATGAGATTGAAAGAACTTTTGATACAGTATGAAACAGACAATGGTAAAGGCCATAATGAAGTAGCTAAGGAGCTTGGTGTGTCTTTATCAACTTATTATCGTTGGTTAAATGGTGAGAGCACTATGCTTAAAAAAGGTACGATTGAGAAGTTGTCTAAGGTTTTAGATTATGATATTGAAACTGTCATCATGCAAGAAGAAAGGATTAAACCGATTGCTGGTTTTGTGAAGGCTGGTTATGACTTGTTGGCTGATGAAAATATAGAAGGTTATGTAGAACTTGGACAAGCTGATGCCAATAGAGGGGATTATTTTGTAAGAATCTGTGGTGATTCGATGATAGGTTCTCACATCTATGATGGTGATTTGGTTTATGTTGCTAAGTCTGATACTGTAAGTTCTGGTCAAATTGCGGTTGTACTTGTTGGCGATGAAGTAACTCTTAAGAAAGTCTATTATAAGAACGATTTGATGATTCTTGAGGCTACTAATCCTGAATATGAGTCAAGGTTTTTTACTAAGCAGGAAATTGTTGATTTACCTGTAAGAATAATGGGCGTTGTGAGATTTGTAAGAAGAGATTTTAGTTAAATAAAAGGTGATTTATTCATCACCTTATAATTTTTCAATCTCTTCTTTTAAGACTCTTACAACATCCTCTTGTGGGATAGATCTAATGATTTCGCCTTTCTTAATAAGAAGGGCACAATCCTTACCACCAGCTACACCAATATCAGCACGTTTAGCTTCCAAAGGTCCATTAACTGGGCAACCCATGATGGCAACGTTGATGTCTTTGTGAACATTTTCAAGATATTTTTCCATTTCTTTAACGATAGGCAACATATCATATTGGATACGACCACAAGTTGGGCAAGAAATTAAATTGGCAACATCTTTCTTAAGACCACAGTTTCTTAAAAGTTTTTTAGCTACCATGATTTCCTTAACTGGATCATCACTGATAGAAATTCTAATAGTATCACCAATACCATCTAATAATAGATTGCCTAGGGCTAATGATGATTTGATGGCACTATCGATAAGACCACCAGCTTCAGTAACACCTAGATGTAAAGGATAATTGAATTCTTTACTAGCTAATTTATAGGCATTGATACATTCGATTGGGTCTGATGATTTAAATGATAGACAAATGTCGTGGAAGTCATTGGCTTCTAAGATTCTTAAATGGTCTTTTGCACTTTCAATCATCGCTTCTTCTGAGTGTTTGTACTTTTTGTTTAAAGAACCACCATTGATGCCGATTCTAATCGGTATATGTCTTTCCTTACATAGGTTAACGATTTCTACAATCTTGTCTTCGTTTTCAATATTACCTGGATTTAATCTAATCTTATCAGTACCACTGTTGATGGCAGCTATCGCAAAATCAGGATTAAAGTGAATATCAGATACGATAGGGATGTTGATTTCTTTTTTGATTTCCTTAATCGCCTTAGCATCTTCTAATTCTAGAATAGCGACTCTGACAATGTCACAACCCGCTTCTTCTAATTCTTTAATTTGTTTAACAGTGGCTTGTACGTCCTTGGTTTTAGTGTTAGTCATTGATTGGATGACTACTTTGTTTTGGCCACCTATTTGAACACCACCAACATTGATGGGTCTTGTTGTTTCTCTTCTTGTTGTCATACTTGTTTCTCCAATGCTTTTATGATTTCATCTACCTTTGACTCATCGCCTGCCAAGATGCCTTCTCTTACACAATTATCAATATGATTTTTAAGAATCAAATTATTAGTTTTTTTAAGTAATGATCTTGTTGCGGATAATTGGTCTGATACATCAAGACAATAGCGATCTTCGTCAATCATCTTTATTATCCCATCAAGTTGACCTCTTGCGATATTAAGATACTTTTTTATCTTATCTTTATCTTTAGTCATTAATAATATCCTTGACTTCGTAACCTAATTCTTCAATTGTATCCTTGATTGTTTCATCATCTAGTGATGTATTTTTAATATAAGCCTTCTTATCCTCTAGACTAACAGTGGCGTCACATCCCAAACCTGTTAGGGCATCCATTACATGTTTAACACAGTTTTTGCACATCATTCCTTCAATTAATACAGTTTTGTTCATAAGTTTAATTTCCTCTTTTCTTACATTATATATTCTTAGCGCATTAGCTAACACAAACATTGACGATACCCACATGGAAATAGCTCCGATCATGGGATTTAATTTTAGCCCATAACTATTATAGAAAAGTCCTGCCGCAATAGGAATACATACTGTATTGTAACCTAGTGCCCAGAATAAATTTTCTTTGATGATTCTAAAAGTTTTCTTGCTCAAATCATAAAGAAATGAAATATCATTTAAATCGTTTTTCATTAAGATGACATCAGAACTAGCACTAGCTATATCACTGGCATTTTTAATAGTAATAGAAACATCAGCTGCTGATAGGGCAATAGAATCATTAACACCATCACCAACCATAGCCGTTATTCCTTTTTGACTTAAGACCAACTCATTTTTATCTTCTGGTTTTACTTCATATTTGTAATCTTTAATCTTTAATAAGTTAGCTATTTTAGTAGCTGCTATCTTATTATCACCAGTGCACATAATCGGATTGATATTTCTTTTCTTTAGATTCTCTATGGCAATTTTTGAAGTATCTCTTAGAATATCACTTAAATAGACAATACCCATTAATTCGTCATTTTTACTTAGGGCAATAGATGAATAGTTGTTCTCTTCGATGTTGACCAGTTTACTATTGCCTACTAAGTAGATATCATCACCTTTAATGGCTTTAACGCCAAGTCCTGGAATAAAAGTGATTGAATCAAAAGTAATATTGCCATCAGGATATTTATCTACTATCGCTTTGGCAATAGGGTGATTTTGACTCTTTTCAATCGAAGATAAATAATTGATAAATTCATCATCGATAATTTTAGTTTCTACCACATTCAATTTATTTTGAGTTAGGGTGCCTGTCTTATCAAAGATAACTGTATCTAACTTACCAGCTACTTCTAAGATTTCTGGTTTTTTGATTAGAATACCTTGTTGAGCACTTCTTCCAGTGGCTACCGCAATGGCAGCTGGTGTTGCTAGTCCTAGGGCACAAGGGCAACTGATTACTAGTACTGATAGGGCAAAGTTAAGACTTAGTTCCATGTTTTTACTGATAATCATCCAGATTATAAAGGTAATAAGTGAGATGCCAATTACTGTAAACACAAAGTATTTAGAGATATTGTCCGCAAATCTTTCAACTGGAATCTTTTCATTACTTGCTTTTTTAGTTAGATTAATAATCTTAGAAAGAACCGTAGTACTAGCACTCTTGGTTACTTGTACGTTGATAGTGCCTAAGGTATTAATGGTTCCTCCAATTACCTCATCACCAATTGTCTTATTTACTGGTAAAGATTCACCAGTAATCATCGATTCATCGATTGATGAGCTACCATTTATGATTACACCATCTCTTGGTACTGATTCTCCTGGTTTGATGATGACAATATCATCCTTTTTTAAATCGTTGATAGATATTAATTCTTCCTTGCCATCTTTTAATAAGTGAGCATTCATAGGTATTAAAGTGGTCAAGCCTCTAATGATTTTAGTAGTCTTAGCTTTAGTGTTACCTTCGATATATTTGCCTAATTTGACAATAGTAATTGTCATGGCTGCTGTTTCAAAATATAGATGATAAGAAGTATCGCCTAGATTAATCTTATATAGAGCATATATTGAATAGATAAATGAGACAGTGCTTGATAGGGCAACAAGGGAGTCCATGTTAGGGCTTAATGATGATAATGCCTTGAAGCCTGATTTGAAGGTGTGGATATTAATCATTATGACTATTGAGGCTAATATCATTTGAAATAATTGGTTTAGACTAATGCCAACCATCATATCAGGATCGATACTATTGTCCATTTTCATCATTGATAGACACATTAGGATAATGGATAAGATAATAGAGATAATTAAATATAATTTATCTTTATTAAGTTTCTTTTCCTTGTTTAGTAATAATTTGTAACCTGCCTTATCTACTACTTCTTCTAATGTTGTTTCATTTACTTTGGTTTCATCAAAGTCTATAGTAACTTCGTTGTCTAGAAGATTAACTACAGCATTATTGACACCGCTTGTCTTGTTTAAAGCTTTTTCAACATTGGCTTTGCATATAACACAGGTCATTCCTTTGACTTCATATGTTTTTTCCATAAATATTCTCCATACCCCCTAGGGGTATTTTTATTGTATTTCTATATAGCGCATGAGTCAATTATTTTTTTGTATAATTGATATATGGCTAGTCTGCTTTATGTAAGAAGTGTATATAGTTTACTTTCAAGTATGTGCACGATTCCAAGAATGGTTAAAAAGGCTAAGGAGAAGGGATATTCTTCTATTGGCCTTGTTGATAAGAATGTCTTGTCTGGGGCAATGAGTTTTTATAATGAATGTTTAAAAGAAAATATTAAGCCGGTTATTGGACTTGAAGTGGGTGTTAATGTTGATAGAATCGTTAGTGTTATTTTGTATGCTAAAGATGATTTTGGTTTTCAAAATCTTATGAGATTGTCAAGTGTTGTTAATACTGGCGTTGATAAGATAATTGATTTGGAAACTTTTAATAAGTACCGTGATCATAATTTTGTGGTGCTTAAGTCTGAGGATGTTCCTTATTTTGATAGTGAAGATATAAATACTAGTATAAAGAAAGAAAAGGAAATATTTAATGATCATTTAGTAGCTTTCTTAGATCACGATATGGCTGGCAACGTAAGAAGAGATGAAAAGTTAAGGCCTTTATTAAATGAGAATAAGATAAAGATTATAAAGATGTCTACAACTCTTTATATTGAAGAAGATGATTATATCGCTTATGAGGTTTTAAAGTGCATCAGGGATAAGAAGACTTTAGAAGAGAATGCTTATTATGAAAAGGATCGTCAGATTAAGGATGCAGTTTTTGATGATGAATCTAGAAACTGTGATGTTTTGGCTGAAAACTGTAATGTGAAGATGGCTTTTAGGACTTCTTTGCCTGAATTTAAGACACCAAATGATGTTTCTTCAAAAGATTATTTAAGTGCTTTGTGTAAAGAAGGTTTAAAGAGAAGACTTAAGAATCATTTGACTAATGAATATATAAGTAGGCTTCAATATGAGCTTGATGTCATTATTAAGATGCATTTTGAGGATTACTTTTTGATTGTCTATGACTTTATCTTGTATGCCAAGAAAAATGGCATTATGGTTGGTCCTGGTAGAGGTAGTGCTGCTGGTTCTTTGGTTTCGTATTGTCTTGGTATTACGGAGATTGATCCGATTAAGTATGGTTTGTTGTTTGAAAGATTTTTAAATCCTGAGCGAATTTCAATGCCGGATATTGATACTGACTTCCCAGATGATAGAAGAGATGAAGTGGTGGCTTATGTTAAAGAGAAGTATGGTAAGGATCATGTGGGTCATATTATTACTTATGGTACTTTAAAGACTAAGCAGGTCTTAAGGGATGTAGCTAGAGTTTTAAAGTATACAACGGTGGAGACTGATAGTATCGCTAAGCTTATTCCTAATAGTTTGAACACTTCCTTGATGGATGCTTATAATACAATTCCTTTGTTTAATCAAAAGATTAATAGTGATAAGAAGTATCAATTCTTGTTTGAAATAGCTTTAAAGCTTGAGGGTAATCCACGTCATGAGTCAACTCATGCGGCTGGTATTGTCTTTTCTAAGAATGTTTTATCTGATGTGGTTCCAATGATTTCGATAGAAAGTGATTTGGATTCTACTCAATATAGTGCTGAGTATCTTGAGGACTTGGGTTTAATTAAAATGGATTTCTTGGGGTTAAGAAATCTTGGTATAATTGCGGAAATTATGGATGATATTAATCCTAAGTTTGATATTAATAGGATTCCTTTGAATGATAAGAAGACTTTTGAACTTATTTCTAATGTGAATTTGTTGGGTGTTTTCCAATTAGAGTCTAATGGTATGCAAAATTTGGCTAGAAGGATGCGCCCTAATTCTTTTGAAGAATTGTCTATGATGATAGCTTTGTTTAGACCGGGTCCTATGGAGAATATTCCTAGTTTCTTAGAGAACAGGGCACATAGGGAAAAGATTAAGTATTTAACTAAAGAATTAGAGCCTATTTTAAAAGAGACCTATGGGATTATTGTTTATCAGGAACAGATTATGTCAATTGCGCGTAAGTTGGCGAACTTTTCTTATGGTAAGGCGGATGTTTTAAGAAGGGCGATGTCTAAAAAGAAGGCTAAGGAGCTAGAAAAGCTTAAACCTGAGTTTATAGATGGCTGTTTAAAAAATGGCTATGATATAAGTTTGGCTAATGAGTTGTATGAATTGATATTGCGTTTTGCGAATTATGGTTTTAATAAGTCGCATTCGATTGCTTATGGTTTGGTGGCTTATCGTATGGCTTATTTGAAGGCTAATTATCCTTTGTACTTTTATAAGGCTTTACTTAATGGCACGATTGGTGCTAGTGAGAAGACTTATGCTTATATCAAGGAGATAAGAAGTAGAAATATTGGCTTGCTTGGTTTATCTATTAATAAGTCAACTAATGAGTATCAAATTGTTGATGATAAGATTTTGTTGCCTTTAAGTATTTGTAAGGATGTTGGTAGTGCTAATGTTTCTAAGATTATAAAGGCTAAGCCTTTTACGTCTTATGTTGATGCGATTTGTAAGTTAACTGAAGAAGGCGTGGATATTAAGGCTTTGACTAGTTTGATTGCGGGTGGTGCTTTTGATGAGTTTGGTTTGAGTAGATATTCAATGGCTCTTAATTTAAGTAGGGTTATTCAATATGCTAATTCTACCAATGGTTTGAATTTGTTTGGTGGTGATGATACACCTATTATTGAGAATGTCGCTGATGATATGATGGTTTTGGCTTCTAAGGAAAAGGAAGTTTTGGGCTTTTATTTTAAGTTTGATCCAATCGAGAGAGTTAAACAAAAGTATCATATAAGTGTTCCTTCTATTAGTGAGATGAAGATGGGCAATGCCTGTGGTTTTGGCCAGATTGTGCGTATTAAACAGATTAGGACTAAGAAGGGACAAAGGATGTGTTTTGTGGATGTCAATGATGAGAGTGCTTCTATTTCATTGGCGGTTATGCCTAATATTTATGATCAATATATAGAAGGGTTGAATAAGGCTCATTATGTTTATTTTGAGGGTAAGAAGGAGAGAGAGGATTCACTTCTAATAAGAAAGATGGTGTTGTATTGATGAAGATATTAATAGTTGATGATGAGATTAGAATTCGTGAAGTAGTTAAAGAGTATGCCCTGGTTAATGGTTATGTTTGCGATGAGGCAAGTGATGGCAAGAGTGCTGTTAATATGGCTTTAGCTAGCGATTATGATTGTATTATCTTGGATATTATGATGCCGGTTATGGATGGTTTTGAGGCTTGTAAGAAGATTAAGGAAGTCAAGGATACACCGATTATTATGCTTAGTGCAAGACAAGAAGAGGATGATAAGCTTTTTAGTTTTAATATGGGTGTTGATGATTATGTAACCAAGCCTTTTTCGCCTAAGGAGTTGATGGCTAGAATTAAGGCCATTATGGCAAGGCACAATAAACATGAGAATGAGAAGTTTATTTATAAGGGTTTGGTTTGTGATTTTGATGCCCGTGAAGTTTATATTGATAAAGATAGGGTTAATTTGACTCCTAAGGAAAAGGAATTGTTGTTTTATTTTATTGATAATAAGAATATTGTTTTGTCACGTGATAAAATATCTCGAGCAGTTTGGAAGATGGATTATATTGAGGGTGATCGTTCCGTGGATACTCATGTTAAGATGCTTAGAAAGAATTTGGGTGAGTATCGTGATTTGATTTGTACAGAAAGAGGATTGGGTTACAAGTTTGCGATTTAATTTTAAGGGCATAAAGTTTAAGACCTGGCTATATTTTTTATTTTTTTCTTGTTTAATGCTGGTGCTATTAGGCTTTTTGTTGGTGGCTTTGATTAAGCCTTATTATCGTGAGAATCGTATTAAGATGATTGATACCCTTGTTTCGACAATTGAGAATGAGCTTTTGGTTAATAAGCCAAGTGAGGCGTCTATCTCAAAGACTGATAGGCTTGTGAATAATAATAATGTTTGTGCTATTATTTATAATCAAAATGGTAGAAGGGTTTATAGTGCTGATTCTTTGGGTGAGTTATGTGTTTTTGATGAGTCTATTAATATCGATGGTGATGATTTAGTTGTTTATGATGATGGTACTAAGCTTGTTGATAAATTGAATGAATATAATGTGATAAGTGAGACTTTAACATCTCCTACTACGGATTTGGAGATGCTACTGTATGGTAAGAAGGTTTCTATTAATTTGGCTAATTATTATCTTTTGGTTAATGCACCATTAGAATTGCTTGATTCATATGTCGATTTTATTTTGAAGCAGTATTTGTTGTTGTCGATGTTTATAGTGATTTTGGCTTTGATTGTCTCTTTTTTGTTGGCAAATAAGATTACTTCCCCGATTGTTAATATGCAAAAAGAGGCTAGTAAACTAGCAGATGGCGATTATCATGTAAGTTTTAAGAGTGATAAAGAGTCTTATAGTGAGATTAATGCGTTAGCTAGTACCCTTGATGATGCGACAGAAAAACTTTCAAAAATTGATGAGCTTAGAAAGGATTTACTTGCGAATGTGTCTCATGATTTAAGGACGCCGATTACTTTGATTAGGTCTTATGCGGAGATGATTAAGGATATTTCAGGTGATGATCCAATTAAGAGGGATCAACATTTGGATGTTATTATCGATGAGACAGAATATTTGACTAAACTTATTAATGATATGCAAGAGTATTCAAAGCTTCAGGCTGGTTTTATTAATTTGAATAAGTCTAATTTTGATATTGAGAAGTCTATTACAAATGTATGTAAACTGTTGTCTGGCTTAATGAAGGAAAAAAATATCACCCTAAAGAAGGGTCTTAAGAGTGTAATTGTTTATGGTGATGAGACAAAGATATCGGAAGTGATATACAATTATCTTTCTAATGCGATTAAGCATTCAGATGAAAATTCAACTATTTATGTTTCTATTAGGGATAGTGAAGATAGTTTGTATTTTGAGGTTAAAGATGAGGGCGATGGTATAAGTGAGAAAGATCTTCCCTTTATTTGGGATCGCTATTACAAGATTGATAAGAATTTTAGAAGGAATGAGAATTCAACTGGATTGGGTTTGGCTATTGCGAAGGCTATTTTAGAGGCTCATGGTGCTAAGTATGGCGTAGTTTCTAAAGTAGGTGAAGGGTCAACTTTCTATTTTGAGTTGTCAAAGGATTATGATGATGAGACAGAATGATTATTTGAAGTTTATTAATTATGAGATTGAACAGGATTCTGAAATGTTTAAGGTTAATTCAGATACTGCGGCTTTGGGCATGTTTTTAGAGCCTTTAAAGAAGAAGACGGTTTTGGATTTGGGTACTAATAATGGTGCTTTACTTTTGTATGCTCATTATCATAATGCGGGTCATTTGATTGGGGTGGATATTTTTAAGGAGCCACTTGAATTGGCAAATGATAATTTAAAAAGGTATACAGATGATTATGAACTTATTAATTCAAGGATTCAGGACTTGGATATTGAGCCTGTTGATGTAGTGATTTGTAATCCACCTTTCTTTGAGATGGGCAATGTAAGAAGTAATAAGTTTTATAAGACGGCGATGTTTGAGGAGACTTTGCTGCTAGATGATATGTTTAAAGCTTTTAGGAAGAATATGAAGGATAATGGTGAGGTTTATACTTTATATCCTGCTGAGAGGTTTCCTGAGTTTTATAATATGTGTCTAAAGTATAAGCTTAAGATTATGAAGATTGCCTTTGTGCATGATGAGAATAGACCTTATGCGTCTAGGTTTGTGGCTAAGTTAAAGATTGGTCCAATGACTAAGCTTAAGGTGTTAAAACCAATTATGATTAAGAATGGAATATTTGAGGTGTAGATGCACCTTTTTTAAATATGTAAAAAACTTTCAGAAAATAAATGCGCAAAGAATTAACCTTTTTATGCGGTTTTTGTAAGCATGTGGTAACTAAGGTGGGCGCTGATGAGTAAAGCGCTTACAATTTAAAAAATATCATGTATAATTAGAGGCGATGGAAGCGCTTGCACAGACTTGGGGTGTATGGAGCTTACAAAATTTAGGTACTAAAGGTACAAAAGAGGAGAACAAATGAAAAAAATTTTAACTGTCTTACTTAGTATTGCAATGATCTTTACATTGGCTGCTTGTAGTGGTGGTAGTGATGACAATGGTGGTGCTACTACTACTGGTGGTAGTGATGTAGAACAAGTTGCAGTATTCTGGTACACATTCGCTGATGACTATTTGTCAACTGTACGTGCTGCTTTAAATAATGAATTTAAGGCTGCTGGTGTTTCTTACAAGGACTATGATGGTAACGGTAACCAAACAGATCAAACAAACCAAATCACTACTGCTTTAGCTGCTGGTGTTAAGGTGTTAGTTGTAAACCAAGTTGAATCTAACTCTGTTGATACTACTAAGGCTATCTTAGATGCTGCTAAGGCTGCTGATGCAAAGGTTGTATTCTTCAATAGATCAATTTCTGCTGATGATGCTGAAGCTGAAGCATTATTAAATGAATATGGTTCTGCATTCGTTGGTACTGACTATGAACAAGCTGGTCACTACGAAGGTAAGATCATTGGTGATTACTTACTAGCTAACTATGATGCATTAGATCTAAACAAAGATGGTAAGATTTCTTACGTTATGTTAAAGGGTCAAGAAGGTAATACAGAAGCTATCGCTAGAACTCAATTCTCAGTTGAAGATGCTAACGCTATGTTAAAAGAAGCTGGCAAGCCTGAATTAGCTTACTATGATGAAAAGGCTACTACTCAATACTTAGTAGATGCTAACGGTACTTGGTCTCAAGAAGCTGCATTCAATCATTTAGAAACAGTATTAGCTCAATACAATGAAGCTAACAACAATATGCCTGAATTAATCATCGCTAACAATGATGGTATGGCTCTAGGTGCTATCCAATCATTACAAGGCCATGGTTATAACGATGGTAAGGGTACTACTATTCCAGTATTTGGTGTTGATGCTATCCAAGCTGCAAAAGACGCTATCGATGCTGGTAACATGACTGGTACAGTAAAACAAGATGGTGAAGGTATGGCTAAGGTTGTTTGCTTAACTGCTAATAACTTAATCGCTGGTGAAGCTCCAGTTACTAACATTCCTGCTGAATATGAAGCAGTTGGTACATGGAGAGTTAACATTCCTTATTCAGCTTATACTAAATAATTTAGCTTAACTGATTAACTAAGTAGCCACGCTAAAGGCGTGGCTACTATTATATTTAACTAACATAAAGGGGACTAATTTTATGGCAAATGATGTATTGCTTAGAATGGAACATATCAGTAAGTCATTCCCAGGTGTTAAGGCGCTAGATGATGTACAACTAACTGTTAAGGCGGGTACAGTACATGCTCTTATGGGTGAGAATGGTGCCGGGAAATCTACTTTGATGAAATGTTTATTCTCTGTTTACCACAAGGATAGTGGTCATATCTATCTTGAGGGTGAAGAAGTAGACTTTAAGGATTCCAAAGAAGCTTTGGAACACGGTGTAGCGATGGTACACCAAGAACTTAATCAAGCTTTAAAAAGAAATGTAATGGATAACATGTGGCTAGGTCGTTATCCTAAGGTTGATGGCTTCCCGCTATTTACAAGTGAGAAGAAAATGTATAAGGCCACAAAAGAAATTTTTGATCAATTAGAAGTTAATGTTGATCCTAAAACAGTTATGTCAACAATGCCTGTATCTCAAAGACAAATGGTCGAGATTGCTAAGGCAGTATCATATAATTCGAAGGTTATCGTATTTGACGAACCAACATCTTCTTTGACTGAAGTTGAGGTTGAACATTTATTTAAGATTATCAACCAATTGAAGGCAAAGGGTTGTGGTATCATCTATATTTCTCATAAGATGGATGAAATCTTGAGAATTTCAGATGAAGTAACTATCATGCGTGATGGAAAATACATAACTACAAAAGACGCAAAAGATTTAACAACTAATGAAATTATTAAGTTGATGGTAGGTAGAGAGCTTACTAATGTATATCCTGTTAAGGATAATGTTATTGGTGAACCGCTTCTTGAAGTTAAGAATCTTACTGCTGAATATTCTAAATTAAATGATGTTTCATTTAAGGCAAATAGAGGTGAGATCTTAGGCATTGCTGGACTTGATGCAAGTGGTCGTACAGAATTACTTGAAAACATCTTCGGTAATGCGACAAGAAAGAGTGGCGAGATTTATCTTGACGGTAAGCTTGTAAAGAACAAGAATCCTCGTGAATCAATTAAAAATGGTTTCGCTCTAGTTACAGAAGAAAGAAGAGCTACTGGTATCTTCGGTATCCGTGATATCCAAGCTAATACTTGTATTTCTTCGCTAGATAAGTATATGAATGGTCCATTCTTGAATGATAAGAAGATGTATGATGCTACACAGTGGGGTATTGACTCCCTAAAGACAAAGACTCCAAACCAAAAGACAAGAATTGAGTCTTTATCAGGTGGTAACCAACAGAAAGTTATTATCGCAAGATGGTTATTAACAGAGCCAGATGTTCTACTACTAGATGAACCAACAAGAGGTATCGACGTTGGTGCTAAGTATGAAATCTATGAATTGATTATTAATTTGGCTAAGCAAGGAAAATGTGTACTAATGGTATCTTCGGAAATGGCTGAACTATTAGGTGTATGCGATAGAATCTTGGTAATGAGTGGTGGTCGTTTAGCAGGTGAAGTTGATGCTAAGACAGCTACACAGGAAGAGATTATGACTCTTGCTGCTAAATATGCATAAATTAGGGGGATGACACTAATGTCTGAAAAGAATAACAAATTTGATTCTAAAAAGCTTGTAGACTTTTTATTCAACAATGCGATGTTCATTATCATTGCGTTGGTAATTGTATATGTTGCGATTAAAAGACCTGCTTTCTTAGGTACTGCTTCAATCGTTAACGTAATCTCATTGACTGCATCTAAGCTTCCAATTGCTTTAGGTGTTGGTGGTTGTATTGTTTTGGCTGGTACCGATATTTCTGCTGGTAGAATTGTTGGTTTATCTGCCGTTGTTACTGCTTCATTATTGACTACATCTTCTAAGATTTGGCCAAATATGACACAAGCTCTACCTATTCCAGTTGTATTGTTAATTGTTGTTTTGATTGGTGCTGCTATTGGTTTTGTGAATGGTTTCTCTGTTGCGAAGTTTAGCTTACACCCATATATCGTTACATTATCAACACAACTTATTACTTATGGTATTATTCTTGTTTATATGATGTCTGGTACAAATAATGGCCAAACATTATCAGGTATGATTGAACCATATAAGAATTTGATTGCTGGTCCACTTTTCAAGATTGGTACAGTTGCTGTTCCTAAATATGTGCTATACTCATTAATCTTCTTAATTGTAATGTGGGTTATTTGGAACAAGACTGAATTTGGTAAGAATATGTTTGCGGTAGGTTCTAATAAGACTGCTGCTGAAGTATCTGGTGTTAACGTTGAAAAGACAATCATCTTAGTATTCGTTCTTGCTGGTGTTATGTATTCATTAGCCGGATTTATCGATGCTGCTAGAGTTGGTAGTGCTACTGCTAATACAGGTCTAAACTATGAAGCCGATGCAATTTCTGCTTGTGTAATCGGTGGTGTATCATTCGTTGGTGGTACTGGTAAGATTTCTGGATTATTTATCGGTGTTGTACTACTTCAATTAATTTTCGTTGCTCTTAACTTCTTAGCAGTAAATCAAAATATGCTTTATATCATTAAGGGTTTAATTATTTTGATTGCTTGTGCTATTGATATGCGTAAATATCTAACTAAGAAATAATGGAAGATAAGGAAATTAAAAAAACCGAATCTAATAATAATGGCGAGCCTAATAGCTCGCCATTACAACTAAGAGGTCTTTATTCAAAAGTAAAGATTTCAGTAAAGACTCTTGATAAGATTATCGGTGTATTGTTTGTGGCAATCGTTATTTGTGTCGTTATTGGTTTGACTAATAATGGTTTCAAAGTAGATTTTAATTCTTTGGGTGGCTCTTATATTGAACCTAAACGATATGAATATGGTGAAAAGGTTGAGGTAGAAAATCCAACAAGAGAGGGTTATGAATTTGATTATTGGGCACTCGATGAAAATTGTAATATCAGAGCTAATCTAGATACGATGATTGTTGATAGCGATTTTATCTTATATGCTTGTTGGTTAAAAAAATAAACGTGAGTTTATTTTTTTTATATAGTAATATGTAGATATGTTAAAAATTATTACAGATAGTGCTAGTGATATTACATTAGCCCAAGCTAAAGAGCTTAACGTTGACATGATTTCTCTTAATGTGACTTTTGAAGGAAAAACATATAAAGAGGAAAAGGATATATCTAAAGAAGAATTTTTTGATTTGTTGGTAAATAGTCCATCATTTCCAATAACTTCTCAACCCGCTCCAAGTGAGCTTATGGAAATATTAGAAGAGGCAAAAAAGAATAATGATGAGGTGATTGGCATTTTCTTGTCTTCTAAGATTTCTGGTACTTATGATAATGCAGTTATGATCAAGAATATGGTTGAGATTGATAATTGTCATTTTATAGATTCTTTGAGTTGTTCATGTGGTGAAAGATATTTGGTTAATGAAGCTTGTAGGATGAGAGAAGAAGGCATTAACTTTAATGATATCGTAAGTACTTTAGAGGAGCTTAAGACAAGAGTTAGAGTTATGGCTGGTGCTGATAACCTAGATTATTTAGCCAAAGGTGGTAGAGTCAATGCGGTTGCTCATAAGGTTGGTAACTTGTTGAAGTTTAAACCGTTGGTTACTTTAGACTTGGAGGGTAAAGTATCTTTGTTTTCTAAGCCTAGGGGTACTAAGAGTGCGATTGAGGAATTGGTTTTAAAGTTAGTTAATGAAAGGTTAGATGAAAGATTTCCTATATGTGCCTTATATACACCTAGTATTGGTAATATGTTGAAACTTGTTGAGAAGCTAGCCAATGTTGGTGTTGAGATTCATGAATTTAATAAGCATATGATTGGTGCTGTTATTGGTTCTCATTTGGGTCCAAATAGCTTTGGTTTAGCTTATGTTGTTAAGGAAAATAAGTAACGGTAGTAATACCGTTATTTTTGTTAGGGGAACATCATTTTTAATAGTGAAAATATTAATATACAAAATATTGTATATTTTGAGCATTATGGTTGCTAAAATGATGCAAAAATATTACAATAAACGACGTAAAACGACGATGTCGTTGTTTATATAGAAAGAGGTAGTATGAAAGAACAGTGGAGCGGATTTAAAAGTGGCAAGTGGTGCAATGAAATTGATGTAAGGGATTTCATTCAAACTAACTACAAGCCATATGATGGTGATGAGAGTTTCTTAGCTGGTGCAACAGAGGCAACTGATAAGCTATGGGGCGAATTACAAATTTTACAAAAGGAAGAAAGAGCCAAGGGTGGCGTGCTTGATATGGAAACTGAAGTAGTAAGTGGTATTACTGCTTATGGTGCTGCATATCTTGATAAAGATTTAGAAAAGGTTGTTGGTTTACAAACAGATAAGCCATTAAAGAGAGCATTTATGCCTTATGGTGGTATCCGTATGGCTGAACAAAGCTGTCAAATGTATGGTTATGAACCAAGTCAAGAGTTACATGATATTTTTACTAAGTATCATACAACTCACTCTGATGCAGTTTTCTCTTGTTATACAAAGGAAATGAAGACTGCAAGACATAACAAGATTATTACAGGTTTACCTGATACTTATGGTAGAGGTAGAATTGTTGGTGACTATAGAAGAATCGCCTTATACGGTATTGATTATCTAATCGAATGTAAACAAAATGATTTAGATGAATACGGTGGCGGTTTAATGGATGAAGTCGTTTGTCGTCAAAAGGAAGAGATTGCTAAGCAAATCAAGGCTTTAAAGGCTATGAAGGAAATGGCTTTAAGCTATGGTTTCGATATTTCTTTACCTGCAAAGGATTCATATGAAGCTGCGCAATGGCTATACTTTGGTTATTTAGCTGCTATTAAGACTCAAAATGGTGCTGCTATGTCAGTAGGTAGAATTGCTACTTTCTTAGATATCTATTTTGAAAGAGACTTAGCTAGTGGTAAGTATACTGAATCTGAGATTCAAGAGATCGTTGACCATTTAACTATGAAGTTTAGAATGGTTAAGTTCGCTAGAGTTGAAAGCTATAACCAATTATTCTCTGGTGACCCAGTATGGGCAACACTTGATTTAGCTGGTGCTGGTGTAGATGGTAGAAGTATGGTTACTAAGACTGACTTCCGTTTCTTGCATACTTTAGAGAATATGGGACCTTCTCCTGAACCAAATGTTACTGTTTTATATACTTCAAGACTTCCTGAAGGCTTTAAGAAGTATGCAGCTAAGATTTCAGTAGATACAAGTTCTATTCAATATGAAAATGATGATGTAATGCGTGTTGTTTGGGGTGATGACTATGCAATTTGTTGTTGTGTAAGTGCTACTCAAACTGGTAAGGAAATGCAATTCTTTGGTGCTAGAGCTAACTTAGCTAAGTGTCTTCTTTACGCTATCAATGGTGGTAAGGATGAAAAGACTAAGATGCAAGTTGGTCCTATCTATCAACCAATTACTTCTGAATACTTAGATTTCGAAGAAGTAATGACTAAGTATGACTTAATGATGAGTTGGTTGGCTAAGTTATATGTAAATACATTAAACTTAATCCACTATATGCATGATAAGTACTATTATGAAGCAGCTCAAATGGCTTTAATTGATACTGAAGTAAGAAGAACTTTCGCTACTGGTATTGCGGGTTTCAGTCATGTTGTTGACTCATTAAGTGCTATTAAATATGCTAAGGTTAAGACAATTAGAGATGAAGATGGTCTTGTAGTTGATTATGAAGTTGAGGGTGATTTCCCAAGATACGGTAATGATGATGATAGAGCAGATGATATCGCTATTTGGTTATTAAAGACTTTCTTAGAGAAGGTTAAGGAAAACCATACTTATAGAAATTCTGAGGCTACTACTTCAATTCTTACTATCACTTCAAATGTTGTATATGGTAAGGCTACAGGTTCTTTACCTGATGGTAGAAAGGCTGGTGAACCATTATCTCCAGGTGCTAACCCAGCTTATGGTGCTGAAAAGAATGGTTTAATTTCTTCATTAAATTCAGTTGCTAAGTTGCCTTATGAATATGCTCTTGATGGCATTTCAAATACACAAACTATTAACCCTGATGCACTAGGTCATAGTGAGGATGAAAGAGTTAATAACTTAGTTAACGTATTAGATGGTTACTTCGATAGAGGTGCTCACCACTTGAATGTTAACGTGTTCGGTGTAGAAAAGTTAAAAGATGCTATGGAACATCCAGAAAAACCAGAATATGCAAACTTCACAATTAGAGTTTCTGGTTATGCTGTTAAGTTCATTGACTTGACTCGTGAACAACAACTAGATGTTATCAGCAGAACTTGTCATGACCACATGTAATAACAATTTAGGTTTTATTCATTCATGCGAATCCTTTGGCTCAGTTGATGGGCCAGGGGTTCGCTATATTGTTTTTATGCAAGGTTGCAATATGCGTTGTGCATATTGTCATAATCCAGATACTTGGAAGACAGGTGTTGGTGATAAAACCGCCAAGGAAATCTTTGATAAGGCTATTAGATGCAAGTCTTACTGGCGAAATGGTGGTGGTATTACCGTTTCTGGTGGTGAACCCTTATTACAACTTGATTTCTTGATTGATCTATTTACTTTATGTAAACAAGATGGTGTTAATACTTGTATTGATACTTGTGGTCAACCTTTTGATTTAAACAATAGTGAATTCATGTCTAAGTTTGATGAGTTATTAGAGCTTACTGATTTACTTTTAGTGGATCTTAAGCATATTGATAATGAGAAACACATTGAACTTACTGGTAAGCCAAATACTAATATTTTAGAGATGTTTAAGTATTTGGATGAGAAGAATAAGCCTATTTGGATTAGACATGTTCTTGTTCCTGGTATTAATGATGATGAGGCTTCTTTAAATAGAACTAAGGGATTTATTGATTCTTTATCTAATGTGAAAAGGGTTGAGGTTCTTCCTTATCATACTCTTGGTATACACAAATGGGAGATGCTAGGTATTAAATATCGCTTAGATGGTGTTTTACCTCCTAGCAAGGAACAAATAAGTAGAGCTAATACAATTTTAGATACTCAAAAATACAAATAAGTCATTGCCTAAGGTGATGACTTTTTTATAGCCTTTTCAATCTTATGATAATCACTCAAATATATTGATTGATAACTTGTGATAACTTGTGATAATTTGCAATTAATCGTTGAGTATGTTTTAATTTAATTGTAAATGGTACAGTAATTGATATTTGTTTCTATATGTATGTAATCATTAAGAAACATAAGCACTAGTAATTCTTTCTTGATGTGGAACTAAAAAAGGAGGTTGAAAAAATGAAAAAGAGAGTTATTTTGTTTGTTTCCATACTTATGATTTTTAATGTTTTTTGCATTAAAGATGTAAGAGCTAATGATGAAGAACCTTATGGAGTTGTTTGCCAATACTACCAGTCATACAGATCTCAATCTACAACAAGGGATGTAAAGGTACCTGCAAGAACGATGACAGGTATAAATAATACTGGAACAGAACAGTCAGAACAATTCTCTGCTAGTAGGGAGGTTTCTTTTGTGGGAAATGTATCAGTAAGTGTCGAACGAGAATTGATATTAACTACTGTTGGAGGTACAGTCGAAGTTTCGTATGGTGTTAGTACAACAGACGTACACACTGTCAATATGGTAATACCACCTTACACCACTTATCATGTTGAAATTGGTTCATATAAAACAACTACAAATGGCTATATTCAAACTACATATACAGATTGTTCAACAAGCACTTCATCTTTGAAAAATTTGAAGTACACAACAGGACCTTACGCTGATTGGTATGAGTAAGATAAATGTTAATAAAAAGATAATTGTCATAGTAGTTGTTATAATTGCGTCTATTGGTTTGGGTTTTGTTCTTGGCACGTTTTATGAAAAATCTAAGCATAATTTCGAAAAAGTTGATATTAGCCCTTATGCAGTATTTAAAAAAATAATAATTAATAATGTTGTCTTTGATGACGAGTATGTAAATATGGTTATTGAATACGAAGTGGAAGATGAACCTAGTAAACTATGTAAAGCTGGTATTATCAATAACGAATTTCAATTTGAGGTCAGTGGAGCTGTCTATGTTGATGAGTCAAGAATTCCTTTTGAAAATTTAGAAGAGCCAATTACATTAGACGCAAATCGTAGTGGTAAACTTAGTATAAAAATGAAATTGAGTAGCGAGGCAAAATTGTTAGGAGCTGATTTCCTAAATAAATGTCGTCATGTTGAAGCAAGATTGAACTTCAATATTAATGATTCTTATTTATGTACATACTTAAAATGATACTTTCTTAAACAAAAACAATTTACAAGTGCTTTTTGTTATATCTAATACAAAAGTCATTGCCTAAGGTGATGACTTTTTTATATCATAAATATAATGAAAAGTGTTTTAGGCCGTATCATTACTTTGGTGTTCATGGTTCTTGGTGAACTAGCTTTAGGGGTCTTGTTATTTAATTATTTGACTTCTAAATTTGTTTTTATTGAAGTTTTTTTACATATACTAGCGGTAATTGTGGTCTTAAATATTATTAGAACTTCTAAGCATTTATCTAGTGATATAACTTGGATTTTTTTAATTATTTTATTTCCAGTACCAGCTACTTTTGTCTTTCTTTTGACTTATTTTAATTTGTTTATTAATAGAACTTTTAAGTCAATTGTTAAGGAAGAAAAGAAGGCAGTTACTTTTCTTAAACAGGATGATGATGTATTAGAGGATTTAAAGAGTGAATGTATTGATTATTATCAAGATTTCATGTTTCTAAAAAATAGTAATTTTCCTATCTACCACAATAATAATTTTGATTATTATAGTCCTGGTGAAAAGGGCTTTCCTGTTTTGTTGAGTGAACTTAAGAAGGCCAAGAAGTATATCTTTATGGAGTATTTCATTATTGAAGAAGGAATTATGTTTAATTCTATTTTGGATATTCTAAAAGAAAAGGTAAAAGAGGGTGTTGAGTGTAGGGTTATGTATGATGATATGGGTTCTTTACATACTTTACCTAAATCGTATGCCAAAATACTTGAGTCTTATGGTATTAAGGCAGTTACTTTTAATAAGGTAACGCCAATTTTAAGTACTATTATGAATAATCGTGATCATCGTAAGATTTTAATTATTGATGGTAAGGTAGCCTTTAGTGGTGGTGTTAATTTGGCTGATGAATATATCAATAAGAAAGTTGTTCATGGTAAGTGGTTAGATAATATCATTAGAGTTAAGGGCAAAGCAGTAGATTCAATGTTAGTAACTTTCTTAACTAACTGGAATGCCCTAAGACATGAGGATGTTGATTATAGAAAATTCATGGTAGAGCATAGAGAGAAGGTTAAGGATGGTTTTATCGTTCCTTATAGTGAGACACCTCTAGACTTTGAATTAACGGCACAGAGTGTTTATATGGATATTTTAAATAGAGCCAAGGATTATGTTTATATCATGACTCCTTATTTGATTATTGATGAAGAAATGATCAATTGTCTTATTCATACTGCTAAAAAAGGTGTAGATGTTAAGATTATTGTCCCAGGTGTAGCTGATAAAAAGATAATTCATGATATTGGTGAGTCTTATTATGACCAATTAATTAGGGGTGGCGTTAAGATCTATGAATATAGACCTGGTTTTGTGCATGCAAAAGTATTTGTGAGTGATGATGTTTCAAGTGTTGTCGGCACTATTAACCTTGATTATCGTTCTTTATATCTTCATTTTGAGAATGCGGTCCTTTTGTATAAGAGTAAGAAGATAATGGATATTAAAAAGGATTTCTTAAATGCGTTAGAAGATTCAGTGGAAATTAAACATGCTCGTTTTTCTCTTGTGAAAAACTTTTTGATGAGCGTGTTAAGGATATTTGCGTCTTTGTTGTAGATAGGGGGATAATATGAAATTAAACTACAAAAGAACGATTTTAGTGGGCTTAGCTTTCATGTCCATCTGTGCTTTTTGGCAGATGTATGATGGCATTGTTCCACTAATCCTAACCAACACTTTTCATTTAAATGAAACGTTGTCAGGTATGATCATGGCTCTTGATAATGTCTTGGCCTTATTCTTATTACCTTTGTTTGGTTCTTTGTCTGATAAGACAGAAACAAATATTGGTAAGCGTATGCCGTTTATCTTATTTGGTACGGGTTTGGCAGTAATCTTAATGAACTTCTTACCAATTATTGATAATGCCTACTATGGTGAACCAACTACATTTAAACTTATTTCTTTTATAATTGTGCTTGGTTTCTTATTGATTGCGATGGGAACTTATCGTTCTCCTGCTGTAGCTTTGATGCCTGATGTTACACCTAATCCATTAAGATCTAAGGCTAATGCGATTATTAATTTAATGGGTGCTATTGGTGGCATTATCTACTTAGCTTTAGCTAGTATTCTTTATCCACATGCTAAGACTGCTGGTGTTGAGCATGTTAATTATCAAATATTGTTTATCTTGATTTCAGCACTAATGT
The DNA here is from genome assembly GCA_900546285.1 of uncultured Solobacterium sp. GTDB lineage: Bacteria > Bacillota_I > Bacilli_A > Erysipelotrichales > Erysipelotrichaceae > Colivicinus. Next base: position 65,684 of record URCJ01000001.1, read on the forward strand.
TTATTTGTGTTGGCATCTTATTCTTAACTATTAAGGAACCTAAATTAAGACAAGAGAATCTAGAGCTTGAGAAACAACATCCTGAATGGGACTTAGCTGTTGATGATGGCAGTGGTGATGAAAAGTTACCTCCTGAAGTTAAAAGATCTCTTGGTTTCCTATTAGCATCTATTGCCCTATGGTTTATGGGCTATAATGGTGTGACCACTTGGTTTACAACCTATGTTTCTAAGGTAATGGGTGCAGGTCTTGGTGGTGCTAGTACTTGTTTATTAGTAGCTACAGCTGGTGCTATTGTCTCTTATATTCCAGTTGGCGCTCTAGCTTCTAAGGTAGGAAGAAAAAAGTGTATCCTATTTGGTGTTATTTTGTTAGCTTCAATGTTTATTATGGGCTTTGTCTTAACAACTATCTTTGATCAAATCAATTTTGTAATGTATATCTGTTTCGCCCTTGTAGGACTAGCATGGGCTAGCATCAATGTTAATTCACTTCCAATGGTTGTTGAAATGTGTAAGGGTAGCGATATCGGTAAGTTTACTGGTTATTACTATACAGCTAGTATGGCTGCTCAAATTATCACTCCAGTGTGTGCAGGTACTTTAATGAGACTTATTTCTTATAAAGTATTATTTATCTATTCTGCAGTATTTGTATTAGCATCTTATTTCACTATGTCTCAAGTTAAGCATGGGGATCAAAAGGTTGCAGGTAAGAAAGGCTTAGAAGCTTTCGAAGATTTAGATTAATATGAATAAATCCAAGTACATTTTAATGAGTTTGTTTACCTTTATATTTTTGAGTTGTGAGTTTCTTTTTGTTGACATCATATCTTTAACGACAAAAGGGATTAGTGCAGTCAATGCTCAAAACTATGTGTTAGGTAGTAGTGTGCTTGGATTTTTTCTTTATTCATTCATTGATAAACATAAAAGTATCTATATTGTTGCTTGTATACTTTCGCTTATAAGTTTTATATTCGTAATCAATTTAGATACTTATATTTCAATACTTATATCAGGACTTATGTTATTCCTATTTTTAGGAATCTTAGGTGGCGCCTCTTATTATAAGTCAATCTGTGATAGTGCTACTGTTGTAGGTGTATCTTATATGTGTGGTACTTTACTACAATTTGTGGTTAATTATCTAAGTATTGAAATATATATCATTCCTCTTTGTTTAGTATTGTTGTCAATTTGTTTATTTAAAACTAATGTTGATGAAATGATACTAGTAAAAAAAGATACAAAAGAATTATCTATCATACTAATATTGTTAGTATCATTACTAACAATTGTTTTTTCAACACTAGATAATGCGGTAACTATTTATCATGCCAATAAGGTCTTAGATATTGGAAGATGGCCAAGATTACTTTTAGCTTTTAGTGCTTTGTTGGCTGGTTTCTTATATGATATAAGATCAAGAAAATATATGAGTATCATCATCTATTGTGTGATGGTTCTTTCCACTATTTGTTTATTAGTTAATGAATTACTTGGTCTAATAATCTTTTATTTGTCGGCTGGTTTCTTTGCGGTCTTTTTCACTTCGGCTTTTTTAGAATTAGCACCCTATACTAATAGACCAAAACTATATGCAGGAATGGGTAGGGCTATCAATAATTTAGTGGCAATTCTTATTTCTAATCTGTCTTTAAATTTATTAAGCAGTGGCAATAAGTTTCTTATCATCAGTATTGAATTAATCTTATTTGTCTTTACTAGTATTCTTACTTTTGTTTATACCAATAAATATAAATTGTTTATAGAATCTAGTGATAATCAAGTAAAAGAATATAATTTAACCCCAAGGGAAAGGGAAGTTTTAAATCTATTAATTAGCAGTGATGATAAGTTACAAGAAATAGCTGATAAGTTAAGTATTTCTAAAAGAACACTAGAAAGATATGTAACTTCTATTTATAAGAAAACTAATACTACATCTCGTGTAGGCCTTATTTCTTTGTTTAAAAAATAATTGGCGGATATCCCTTATATATGTTTTTGTTCATGTTTCTTAAAATATAAGCATGAAGTATATTATCTTATCCATTTGTTTATTAATGTCATTAGGTGCTTGTAAGTCTATTGAACATACTCAGGCAGATCCTGTTAATCTAACTCAATATCTTTTAAAAGAAAGAGGACTTGCCTATGATAAATCAGATTATAAAAAGTTGGAAAAGGGTGATGTTGATATCAGTGAATATAGTGAATTTGACTTAAATAATCACATGTTCAATGATGGAATAGTTTATAAGGTAAGCTTAGATAATTTATTTTCTAATGGTTATAATATCGAGTTTATAACTGATATAGGATATAAAAATCCTCTGTCTTGGTCTATTAAAGATAGTGATATTGATATTTATTTAAAAGATGATGAAGGATTAAAAATCAACTTTGATACTTTAGAAGAAAAAAAGATTGATGAATCTTTATTTAATAGGGTATATCGTTACAAGGGTGATACTTTAAAAGATGATACTGATTATTTTAAAGGTGCCAATAAGATATATGATTTTGATGACTATATGCTTGCCTTGTTTGAAGACAAATTGAGTATTCTTTATTCATTTGACTATTTAAATTTAGACGAGTATAGGGATATGGGCAAAAGAGAATATCTTGCCTTTGAACTTGAAATAGAAGGATATCCTATTAGAATCTTTAATTCTAATATTTTAATGACTAACTGCGCTTACTATGAAATTCTTTATGCTGATGAACCTAATTTTCCTGATACTTGTAATTTAGTTTTAAAAGAAATTGGTATCTTATCTACTTTTTATAGAGATGTTAGAAATATAGTTGGCGACTATGTAATTTGTGATGATTACACATTATTACCACTTAAAAAGATTATTAAGGGAAATGATGGTGAGTTTTATAAATATGATCCCCATAGCTTTTACAAGGATAATGGGATTAGATATATCGAATAGGAGGCTATATGAAAAAGATTTTGATGTTTTTGATGACGTTATTTTTACTTGCAGGATGTGGTAAAAAGGAAATTGAGGAATATGATTACTATGATTATCCTGGAGGAGAAAATGTTAAAAGTGATTATGTTATTTTAAGGACTGATAATATTAAGACGGAAGTTTATCAAGATAATAACTTTACAATTACGATTCCAAGCGGTTGGGAGGTTAAAACCGGTGGTTATGGCATGACTAGTTTTATTGGTGCTTATAATCCTGATGATACACGCTTTTCTATTATCTATGTGTTAAAAATGGAACCATTATTACATACTGAAGAGGGTAAAAAAATATGGCAATCATTTGTTGATGCAGGACAAACCGAATATGAAATCTTTGCGAATGCCCCTGTATTATTAGAACCAACCACAGAAGGTTTTTTTAAGGCTATCTTACAAGATTTTAATGCAGTAGATCATATTGAAGCTAATTCTGAAATGGGCATTTATAGTTTGGGTGATGAAATATTAAGAGGCACCTTCATGGAAGAAGGAAAAGAAGCTGAGGGTTTGTTTACTGCTAGTATTGTTGATTTTGGTAGAGTTGATTTATCTTATTATAATGGCAATCCTTTCGAGGGCTATGATTGTGGCTATTATATGGCCTATAATGTAACGATTGTTTCAGCTCCTAAGGATCTTTTCCTTGATTGGAGTAAAACACTTTTAACTTGTATCAGTAGCTTACAATTTTCAGATAGTTTTGTTGATACAGCTATTAAATCTAGCAATGATCAAGTCGCTTTATCAAGACAAATTAGCAAAAACTTCAATGAAGTAATGGATGGTTTTATGTCATCTTGGGAAAATAGAAATAGAAGTTTTGATATTATGTCACAGAAACAAAGTGATGCGATCTTAGGCTATGAAAGAGTCTATGATACTGAGACTAATGAGATATATAAGGCTACTAATGGTTTTATGGATGTCTATGATGAAGATAGATTTAAACCAATTAGCGAAGATATGTATAGTGAGCCAATAAGTGGCTATATTGAGAAACAATAAGAAAAGATGGAGTGATCCATCTTTCTTTAACTATTGAGCTCTAGACATTGCTTCCTTATAATCAGGTGTATCAGTGAATACATCATACTTATAAGGATTCTTCTTAGCAGCTACTGACTTCTTGATGATGAAACCTAGGGCAATAACGTTGATCGCAAGTGCTAATACTGCGATAACACCTTGCATATGGACATTTCCAATTACTGGTGTTACACCTGCAGCTGTTGCAGCATGAATTGTTCCTTCTTTATATAATACTGGAACAACTGAGAATCTTGAGTTGTCTTGGAATAGTGGGAATACTTGGGCAAACATGCACCAGATAGCTAGAGTGTTTGCACGGTTTTGAATCCAACCACCTTTGTTCCATAAAGCGTTGGCAAATGTAGGCGCTAATAATAGGGCAAGACCACAATACCAAGCGTGTGTTGGAAGGTTAAGGTAAGTGTATTCGAAGTTCCATACATCATAAGCTAAGATGTAAACCCAAATCATATCAGGCCATAACATATCTTTTTCATCGCTTGATGTATAGATGCTCCACCAACCTGTCATACAGAAGATGTTGATAATACCAGCAAGACCGTTTAATACGTTCCACCAGCCACCATATAGCCATACGCCTTCTGATGAGTACCACCAGCCACCAGCTAGTGAGCCAGCTCTAATTGCGCTTTCAAAGTCACTAGCTACAGCGATAAGAATATTGATCGCAACGATCACAAATGGGAAGCATTTGAACCACTTAGCCTTGCCAAGTTTGCCCCATTTATATTTGATGACCATAAAGCCAATACAACCAGTTGCGGCAGCATATAGCTTAGCATAGTGGAACCATGAGTTCATGTGAACGTATGTGTCGTTCTTTAATGCCCATTCAGCTCCATTTTTTGCGCCAATGGCAATCGCAATAAAGTAAATTGATAATCCTAATAATACAACGCCGAAGATGCCAATTCCGCCCCATTTAGTTCTGGCAATTTCGTTTGTGATTATTAGTCCTAGGAAAACTAGAAGCCAACCTAAAAGTTGCCAACCACAGGTTTCCCCATAAAGTTGAAATAACATAATAAACCCCCTTGTATTTCAATACTTATTATGTTACCCCTTTGTGAAATGTTAATCAATCACTTTTTGGCAATCTTCTATCAAACAGTTTTTAAAAAATTGGTTTATAATGTTTCCCATGAAAAAGAAAATTGGATTAGACATTGGTTCTACTACTATTAAGTGTGTTGTACTTGATGAAAATGACAAGATTATTTATTCAAGTTATAAGAGACATATGAGTCATATCTTAGAGAAGAGTATTGAACTTTTGACTTATATAAAAGATGAAATATATAAAGGTGATGAAGTTATTTTATCTATCAGTGGTTCGGCTGGCATGGGTTTAGCTGAAAATGCTGGTGTTAACTTTGTCCAAGAAGTATATGCGACTAGACTCACTTGTAAAAGATTGGCTAAGGATACAGATGTAGTCATTGAACTGGGTGGAGAGGATGCTAAAATCTTATTCTTAACAAATGGTGTTGAAGTTAGAATGAATGGTACTTGTGCTGGTGGTACTGGTGCTTTCATTGACCAAATGGCAACTTTATTAAAATTAGATGCGGATACTATGGACAAGGAGGCTTTAAGGGCCCAGCGTACTTATACAATTGCTTCTAGATGTGGTGTCTTTGCCAAGAGTGATGTACAACCTTTAATTAATCAAGGCGCTAAACAAAGTGATATAGCAGCTAGTATTTATCAAGCCGTTGTTAATCAAACGATTGCTGGTTTAGCGCAAGGTAGACCAATAAAAGGTAATATCTTATATCTTGGTGGTCCTTTGACTTTCTCAAAATGTTTGAGAAATTCTTTTGACAAGACTTTAAATGTAAAGGGTAAGTGTCCAGAAAATTCTCTATTATATGTCGCATTAGGTGCTGCTTATTATAGTGATCAGGTTGTTGATTTAGATGATGTATTGAATAAATTAAAAGAATATTCAAGTGTTGCTACTTATCAAAGTTTAGATTCTTTGTTTAAAGATGAGGAAGAATATAAGGAATTTAAAGATAGACACTCTAAGGATAGGGTAGAGGAAGTGTCTTTTGATGACTATAAGGGTAATGTTCATATCGGTATTGATAGTGGTTCTACTACTATTAAGATGGTTGTGGTAGATGAAGATGATAATCTTCTTTATACTTGGTATCAATCAAATGATGGTAGTCCTGTTAAACTAATTTGCGATCAATTGATTGAATTATATAAGAAGCATCCTAATATTAAGATAGCTAGTGTAACAAGTACTGGGTATGGCGAGGAACTAATTAAGAATGCGATTCATGGTGATTTTGGGGTAGTTGAGACAGTTGCTCATTTTACAGCTGCTAAGCATTTCTTGCCTGATGTTGATTTTATTATTGATATCGGTGGTCAGGATATGAAGTGTTTTAAGATTGAAAATGGTGCCATTTCCAATATCTTCTTAAATGAAGCATGTTCTAGTGGCTGTGGTTCTTTCTTACAAACTTTTGCTAGTGCCTTAGGTAGTGATGTAGAGTCTTTTGCCAAGCTAGGTTTGTTTGCGAAGCATCCGGTTGATTTAGGTAGTCGTTGTACTGTTTTTATGAATTCTTCAGTTAAACAAGCCCAAAAGGATGGTGCTTCTATTGAAGATATTTCAGCAGGTCTTGCGATATCTGTTGTTAAGAATGCTTTATATAAGGTTATTAGATGTTCTAGTGCTAAGGATTTAGGTTCTAAGATTGTAGTACAGGGTGGCACTTTCTATAATGAACTAGTTTTAAGGGCTTTTGAAAAAGAAATGGGTGTTGATGTCATTAGACCCAATATTGCAGGTTTAATGGGTGCCTATGGTGCAGCTTTATATGGTAAGAAGCGTAGCAAGGGTAGAAGTAGTGCTATTTCTTTAAGTGAATTAGAAAACTTTGAACATAAGGTTAATTCTTTTAAGTGTCATGGTTGTGGTAATCATTGTCAATTAACTGTTAATGTCTTTAATGATGGTAAGCGTTATATTTCTGGTAATCGTTGTGATAAGCCTTTAACTGGTAAGGATAATAATGATGAATATAATTTGTATGCTTATAAGTTAAGTTTGTTGAAAGAGTATATGGATGATAGGGGTGATGGTGATATTACAATTGGTTTACCATTATGTCTAAACATGTATGAATTGTTGCCTTTCTGGCATAAGTTATTTAGAGAATTAGGTTTTAAGGTTATTACTTCACCATTTTCTACAAGGGCTATTTATCAAGAAGGTCAGGCTTCGATTCCAAGTGATACAGCATGTTATCCAGCTAAACTAAGTCATGGTGCTATTTATGAACTATTAAAGGAAGATGTTGATTATATTTATTATCCTTGTCTTTCTTATAATGTGGATGAACATTTAGGCGATAATCATTATAATTGTCCGGTGGTTGCTTATTATCCTGAGGTATTAAGTGGCAATATTTTGGATAATCATATGATTTGTGACTTTGTGGATATTTCTATTCGTGATGAGTTTAAAAAGCGTTTCCCTAGTATCTTAAAGAAGCATTTTAGTAACTTGGATGATAAGAAGATTAGGGAAGCTATTGTTAGTGCATATAAAGAATATGATGACCATATGAAATTATTGGCTATTAAGGCTGATGAGGTTATATCTATGGCTAAACAAAAGGGTAAGCATATTATTTGTTTGGCAGGTAGACCTTACCATGTTGATCCTGAGGTTAATCATGGTATTGATAAATTAATTACTAAGCTTGGTTGTGCTGTTGTTAGTGAGGATAGTTTGTCTAATCATTATGAAAAGATTGATACACAGGTTTTAAACCAGTGGACTTATCATTCACGTCTGTATGCTTGTGCTAATTATTGTACTAAGGATGATGATATGGATTTAGTGCAGCTTGTAAGTTTTGGCTGTGGTTTGGATGCAATTACAAGTGATGAGACAAGAGAGATTTTGAATGATCATGGTAAGTTGTATACTCAATTAAAGATTGATGAGATTTCTAATTTGGGTACTGTTAATATTCGTTTGAGAAGTTTGTTGGCGGCTATTGAAGAGAGAAGGGAGGATAAGTAAATGGAATATCTTACTCCTAATTTCACTAAAGAGATGATGAAGGATTATACTGTTTTGGTTCCTAATATGTGTGAGACTTCTTTTAAGCTTATTAAAAGCGCAATGGAATCAGAAGGGTATCATAGGGTTGAACTACTTGGTTCAGGTAGTAGTAATGTTACACAACTTGGACTAAAGTATGTTCATAATGATACTTGTTATCCAGCTTTGATTGTTATTGGTCAATTTCTTGAGGCAATAGAGAGTGGTAAGTATGATTTGAATCATACAGCACTTTTGATTTCTCAATCTGGTGGTGGTTGTCGTGCTAGTAACTATATTAAGTTGTTAAGAAAGGCACTAGTTAGAAGTGGCCATAGTAATATTCCGGTAGCTAGTTTGAATGCGAATAGATTGGAAAAGGGTTCTATTATGCCTTTAACGCCTAGAATGCTTCTAAAGATTTTAGCTGCAGTTGAATATGGGGATGAATTAGAGGCTTTAAAGAACCAAACTATAGCTTATGAGGTAGTTAAGGGTGAAAGTATGAATCACCTTAATATGTGGCTTAAAAAGCTTGATAGGGATATTAGAGAAAACAAGAATTATCTTCCTACTTCATATAAGAAGATCTTTAATGAGATTGCCCAAGACTTTGCGACTATCGAATTAAATAAGACTCCTAAGGTTAAGGTTGGTGTTGTTGGTGAAATCTATGTTAAGTTTTCTCCAACCGGTAATAATAATCTAATGGAATTTCTACAAAGTCAGGATTGTGAAGTTAATATGCCAGGTCTTATGGGTTATGTGGAATATTGTTGTGCTAACTGGGAAATGGACTATAAGAATTATGGCATGTCTCCTACTATGGGCAAGTTAGCTGGTTTGGCTTTAAAGAAACTAAATAAATATGGCAATATGATGTCTAAGGCTATGAAGGATTATGGTTTTAATGCCCCTTGTTCTTTCTATGATTTGATGAAAAAGCCTGATGGTATCTTAAATTTAGGTACTAAGATGGGTGAGGGCTGGTTATTAACTGCTGAGATGGTTGAATTAATTGAGAGTGGTTATGAGAATATCATTTGTGCTCAACCTTTTGGTTGTCTACCTAATCATATTTGTGGTAAGGGTGTTATTAATATCCTAAGGTCTAAGTTCCCTAATGCCAATATCACTCCTATTGATTATGATCCTAGTGCTACTAAGGTTAATCAAGAGAATAGAATCGAGTTGATGTTGGCGGTGGCAAAAGAAAATTTGAATAAATAAAAGTAAGAAGGCATTTTGCCTTCTTATTCAATTTCTACATCTTCCATTTCATCCAAGCCAGCTTGAGTAATACCAAGTAGTTTCATCTTTTCTTCATGAGATATGGTCTTACTTAAGTCAGCATTTTCCATTCTTTTGATAGCTTCTGCTAATAATTCTTCATCTATTAATTCATCATCATTTAAAAAAGTATCTTTCATATCTCTGTTGTGTGAACCACCCATAAGCTAAAGATTTATGGGCTTTGTATAGATAACATGTTATCTATTTTTAAGAAGTTTGATATTCTATCATTAGATAGAACCTTTCGTACTTAATTTTATTAAGCAATCCTTATTCTTACAGGCGTGTCCACTTCGCCTCTATGGTATAAGACACTAAGGTCTACAACTTTACTTTTATTAAGTATATTTAATGCACCATTTATATCTGCGTTAATTAATTTATTTGTTCTTGTTTGATATAACCCACGTTTAATACGGTTACCACTAAAATTATACACTTTAGGATTATCATCATTATAGATAGGTATAACATCTTTATCAAAGAAACTAGCTTTGGATGTATAAGATTCTTCTTGTTTTACAAAATTAATACCATATAACTTACATAGATATTCTAGTTTATCTCTTAATTTTCCATATGGAATATTAAGAAATGTTTGATTGTTTCTTTTTCCTAGCTTAACGTCTTTTTGAAATGTTTCATTATAGCCAACTACAATATTACCAATATCATTATCTAAACAATAATCAATAATCTTACGTACTGTTTTATTCATATAATCGTTAACTTTATTATTACGATCCTTAAGATTACTGTTTTGTCTTTTAGTATATTTAACTTTAATATCTTGCTTATCTTTGATACTTTGTAAATAAGCGTTTCTTTTATTGAACCATTGGTTAATAGATTTAAGCCTTCTTCCATCAATAATGAATGACTCGCCAGTGTTTGTTACACAAGTGCATAGATTGTTGATACCAAGATCTATAGCTAGTGCTTTGTTTTTATTTAAATTACTTTGAGTTTCTTTAACTTCATATGTATATTGAACTTCAAAGAACCTAGCATTAGATTTAGGAATAATTCTAATCTCTTTAATCTTCTTATCTTTTAATATTGGCGGTATCTTAACACTAATAGAATTGTGTTTCTTTTTATAAGCATTAGAATAAGGCACTATTAATACATTATCTTTAATTCTTACAAAACCAATTACTAAAGTAGTAAAACCATCTTTCTTTAAATAATGTGGTAATTTAATATCTTTAAAATTATATTTACCTTTTTTAGCTAACTTAAGTAAACCGAAGAAAGCTTTAAAAGACCCATCAACTTCTTTAAGTATTTGTTGAGCCATATTTGAATTAAGCATTTTATAGTTATCACTATCTTTTAATAAGGCATAGTTCTTTTCGTAATTAAGATATTCGCCTTCATTAAAATAATATTGTCTTACATTATAAATAGCTTCATTGCTTAGATTTTTTGCAATATGACTTAATTCTTTTAGACTTAAATATTCTTCTTTGGTCAAATGTTTTAAGACTTGTTTAACAGTAAGATACATTATTTTCAACCTCCTTTTCCTATTATAATTATATCATATTTTACTAGATTTATTATTATTCAGTAAACCATAATAATTTTATGAATAATTATATTTCAAGAAATCATTCAAAACATTATTTAAAAGTCCATTTAATATTTGTGTGCAAGTACAAAAAAGAAGTTATTAATTAATAATTTTGACAATATTGTTAAGAATGTTATTCTAGAAATATCCTATAGAAGTAATTTTAATATTGAAACATTAGAAACGGACGAAAATCATATCCATATGTTAATATCGTATCCACCAAAATTATCAGTTACATCAATAGTCAGGAAATTGAAACAAGAATCTACCATTTACTTATGGAAAAATTACTCTAAGTTTTTATCTAAACATTTTTGGAAAGAACATACTTTTTAAAGTGATGGATATTTTGCTTGTTCCATAGGTGAAGCAAACCCAGAAACTATCAACCGCTATATAGAAAGTCAATGTTAATGCATTCATATCATAAGCTAAAGACTTATGAGTTTTCTGCATAAATTTATATAATAAAAAAAGAAACTGTTACACCAACAGTTCCTTCTTTCATACTATATGGGGAAAGTATATATAGAAAGTTAGATATTAGCTAACTGACTACCAATTTGTTTAAGATCACAAGTGGCCTTATCATCTGGTGATAATCTTGTGATATAGCCCTTATCGTTTAAGATGATGGCACCATGATCTTTTAGACGGTTTTCTAAGTCTGACATCCATTTGCCGTTGCCCCAGTCATAAGATCCAAATAGGGCGATTGTTTTTCCTTTGCAGTCTTTTTCTATTTCATTTACAAAGTCATCCATTTCAGAGTCTAATTCCTCATCGCCCATGGCACTAGCGCCTAGGGCAAACACTTGTTCATTTTTTAAATCTTCAGCAATTATACTGTTAACATTTGTAACATTAACTTCTTTTCCACTTTCTTTAACACCTTCGCCGATAGCTTCTGCCATCATTTGAGTGTTGCCTGATAATGTCCAATAAATAATATTAATCATATAGCTCCTTCTATAATTTCATTTAAGCGATAGCCGCTTAGCAATTGTTTCAATGAAGTTTCTAAGGCTTTATCGAATTCTTTAAATACTTTAAGTGTTTCATTAAGGTTGGAATAGACTTTCCAATATTTACATGCCAGATAATTTTGTCCTTGATTTTCAATAAAGCCTTTGATGTCTTCGATAGGATAATTTAAGATGATTCCAAGCTCGTGAGGAAATGCAGTTTTCTTTAGATAAAAACTACTGAAACGTTTTGTGAGCTTGTTTAATACATAATTAAGGTCACATCTTTTATATCCTAGTTCTTTAAGATAAGTTTTCACTTCATCTTTAAATAGATACTCTTTTAAATTAGCTTCTCGATATATTAAGATAATTTCGTTTTTATTATTCTTATGCAATAGGTGAATAGACAAGGGGCTATTATCTAATACATTAAGAAGATAATTGTAAGTACCTTTCTTACCAGTTATGGTATTAGCTATAGTTAGTCCTTTGATTACTGGGGCACAGGTGTTTATGAATGAATAGTTTAGTTTTTCTTTTGACATATTACCTCCAGTTAGCAATAACTAACTATGTATATAGGTTAGCACATGCTAACTAATAATGCAAGAAAAAGATGAACAATTAAGTTCATCTCTTATACTTACACTTTCCCGCAACAAATGTTTGAACAGTTCTACCATAGACATTCATACCAATAAAAGGTGAGTTATGGCTCTTTGACTTAAAGTCTTCTTCTTTTATTTCATATTCATTTGTTACATCAAATAGCGCAATATCTGCAACACTTCCTACTTTTAAAGTACCACGGTTTATATCCAATATCTCTGCACCCTTAGTTGACATCTTATTTATTAGTTCAAGCGGTGTAAGAATGCCTGTTTTTACAAGATATGTATAAGACAAGGCAAATGATGTTTCAATGCCTACAATACCATTTAAGGCTTTCTCGATAGGTTTAGACTTTTCTTCTTTACTATGAGGTGCATGGTCAGTAGCGATTACATCAATTGTGCCGTTTCTTAAGGCTTCTTTAACAGCTTCAACATCTTCTTTACTACGAAGAGGTGGGTTCATTTTCTTGTTAGGATCACCATTTACATCATCTTTATTAAAGATAAAGTAGTGAGGTCCTGTTTCACAAGTTACCTTAATTCCTCTTTCTTTAGCGGTCTTAATAATGTCTAGGCTATTTTTAGTACTTATATGACATAGGTGTATTCTTGCGTTGGCTTCATTAGCTAACATGATGTCTCTTGCGACAATCAATTCTTCGCCAACGCTAGTAGAAGCAAGTGAATCATCTTCAGTATGTGAGAATACTTGTAGATTTAATTCTTTAGCTTCTTTAATACCTTCTAACATCACCTTAGAATTCATTACTGAGCGACCATCTTCACTGATAGCGCAAATACCCTTACCGTTAATCTTTTTAGTAATGGTGTCAACTTCCATCATCTTTTGAAAGTCACATAGTTCTTCACCCTTTTGACCCTTAGTGATAGCGGCGATAGTTAATACGTTGATTAGATTAGCTTCTTTTGCCTTCTTATCAACATATTCTAATGTTTCTACACTATCAATTACAGGCTTAGTATTAGGCATCATACATACAGTAGTAAAGCCACCGTGTATAGCAGCTTCAGAGCCACTTTTAATGTCTTCTTTATACTCTAGTCCTGGTTCTCTAAAGTGAACATGTAGGTCGATTAAACCTGGTGTTACCCATAGACCCTTGGCGTTAATTGTTTCAGCTTTTTCAAAGTCTTTAGCTTCTCCTAATGTCTTGTCAGCTAATTCAATCATGACAATCTTGTCATCATCAAGATATAAACTACCTTCTTCACATAGGTTTTGACTAGGGTCGATGATTAAACCGTTTTTAATAATCTTTTTCATTATTTTTTGTTAAATGAAACAATCTCATCGCAGTATTCACAACGATATTCTCTTGTTTCAGGGTTGATTAAATGGAAGATATGAGGGATGCCACTTTCTACAGAAGTAACACATCTTGGGTTCTTGCACTTAATAACGTTTGTTACTGTTTCAGGTAAAGATAATTTAATCTTTTCAGCAATCTTACCATCTTTGATGATATTAACAGTAGCATTTGGGTCAATTAGACCAAGTACAGTTAAGTCAACGTCAGTAACGTTTTGAATCTTGATGATATCTTTTTTACCATGTTTTTGGCTTTGAGCGTTCATGATAAAGGCGATAGTGTTTTCGCTTGTGTCAATATTTAGGTATTCTAGAATTTGAGCACCTAAGCCTGCAGTGATATGGTCAATTACGATTCCGTTTTCAATACTAGTTACAATCATTTTTAGCCTCCTATTAACCTTCAATTCCAAGTAAGCTCATGATTAGAGCCATACGTACGAACATACCGTTCTTTGCCTGTTCGAAATATTTTGCACGTGGATCACTATCAACTTCGGTTGAAATTTCATTAACTCTTGGTAGTGGGTGTAAAACAATCATGTCCTTCTTAGCTAGTTCCATCTTTTCCTTATCTAGGATATAAGTGTCCTTTAGACGGATATAGTCGTCTTCATTGAAGAAACGTTCTCTTTGAACACGAGTCATGTATAGAACATCAACTTCGCCTAGTGCTTCTTGCATAGTTCTTACTTCTTTGAATTCGATGTTGTTTTTGATTAAAACTTCTTTTCTAACATAATCAGGGATTGTTAATTCTTCTGGAGAAATTAATACAAACTTAACGTTCTTATATCTTGATAACGCCTTAATTAGAGAGTGTACTGTACGACCAAACTTTAGGTCACCACAGCAACCTACTGTAATGTTTTCAAAAGTACCTAATGTTCTTCTGATAGTTAATAAGTCAGTTAATGTTTGTGTTGGATGTTGGTGACCACCATCACCTGCGTTAATAACTGGCATGTCAGTGCTATTAGCAGCAACTCTTGGAGCACCTTCCTTTGGATGACGCATAACTGCAACGTCTGCGTAACATGAGATTGTTCTAATTGTATCAGCGATACTTTCGCCCTTAGCAACTGAACTTGAATTTGGTTCAGAGAAGCCAATAACTTGACCACCTAGTCTTAACATTGCAGCTTCAAAGCTGAAACGTGTACGTGTACTTGGTTCATAGAATAGAGTAGCTAATAGCTTTTCATCACACGCATGTGCATATTTTTGAGGGTCAGCAATAATACGGTCTGCTAAATCAAAAATACCATCTAATTCTTCTAAACTGAAATCCATTGGTTCCAATAAGCTTCTGCCTTTTAACATAAAAGTTCCTCCTAAATAAAAACCTTCAAACATAAAATACATTTGAAGGCGCACATCAAAAGAAACCAGTGTTTTTTCAAGCCTTCATAGTATCTCGTACTAAATTAAAGGTTTTACCAAAACTATTATATGCAATTTTCATGCCATTTCAACATCGATTTGATAAAAAGAAAAATTGCCTATTGAATAGTTGCTAATCGTACATAAAACAAATAGAAAATATGTACGAAAGGAAAAATGTTAGAAATTAATGATCATAATGTATAAAGTAGGATTAGGTTTTGTGTCAAATAATGCTTAATCCTTTTTTATATAGTGTTGCGGTGCCAGGCTTATTAAAAATATGAGTCGTTTTGGGGTATAATTGATTAGGAAAAGTGGAAGAGGTTAATAATTAATGAAGGAACATAATCATTATCATTCACCAGAGGTTAAGAAGAAGGAACTTAATAGACTTTCTAAAACTATTGGTCATCTTGAGAAGGTAAAGAGAATGATTGAAAATGATGAGGATTGTGCAGATGTTCTAATTCAATTGTCAGCTTGTAGGGGAGCTTTAAATTCTTTGGGTAAGGAAATAATCAATGAACATATGGAACATTGTATTGTTCATGCACTAGAAGATGGGGATACCAAAGCTTTGGATTCTTTTAAAGAAGCAATTAAGAAGTTTAGTTTATGAAGAATGTTGAAATTGAAAGAAAATGGATGGTAAGGGGCTGGCCAAATAATCTTGAGCTTCTTTATACAGAAAAGATGAGACAGGGTTATATTTCAACTAGTCCTACAGTAAGAATTAGGGATGAGGATTCTAAGTATATCCTATGTTTTAAGTCAAAGGGTAAGTTGTCTAGAAAAGAAATAGAAATGGAAATCTCTAAGGATAAGTTTGATGAATTAGAGGATCTAATTGGTTTGCCTCTTATTGATAAAGTAAGAAAGACTTATTTGTTAAGTGATGGGCATCATTTGGAAGTTAACTTGGTTGATGAGAAATTCTATTATGCTGAAGTAGAATTTTCTAATGAGGAGGAAGCATTGTCTTTTAATCCTCAAGATGTCAATTTAGGTGATTACTTAGATGATGAAGTAACTTATCAAAAGGGCCAATCAATGGCTGCTTATTGGATAGAAACTAGGGGTAATAAACAATGAAGATGTATATTTTAAAGATAGTATTAATAATAATTTTGGTATATTTGTTGATGTTGATGCCAAATATGAACAAGGAACGTAAAGAGGCTATGTCTTCTTTTGAAGATGTATATATAGCTCATAGAGGATTGTTTAATAATATTGATATTCCTGAAAATAGCTTAATCGCTTTTAAAAGAGCAGTTAAACATGGCTATGGCATTGAATTAGATGTTCAAATGACAACTGATAAGAAGTTAGTGGTGTTCCATGATGCTAATTTATTTAGAATGTGTGGTGTTGATAAGAAGTTAACTGATTGTACATATGAGGAACTTCAAAAGTATTCATTGGTTAATACTAAGCATAAGATTCCTTTGTTTGAGGATGTATTAAAAGAATTGGATAAGGATACACCGTTAATTGTTGAAATTAAGTCTGAGGGACCATGTATTGAGACTTGTGATTTGAGTGTTGAGATGCTAAAAAATTATGATCTTAATTATGTAATGGAATCTTTTAATCCTTTGGTTGTTTATCATCTAAAGAAGTATCATCCAGAGATTATTAGAGGCCAATTAGCTTATAACATGTTTAAGGATAAGAAGAATACTGCTAATATGTTTGTTAAGTTTGCGGGTACAAACCTATTAGCTAATTTCTTAACTAAACCAGATTTTGTTGCCTATGATGTTAGAAATAAGAATAATCTATCATTTAATATTGTTTCTAGATTATATAAGGCTGAATGTGTAGCTTGGACAGTTAAGAATCAAAGTATGTTAGAAGACTGTGGTGGTCTATATCAACAAATTATCTTTGATTCATTTATTCCTAAGAAGTAGAGACTAGATGAGTCTTTTTCTTAAATATTTTAATGATTGGCTCTAAAAATGTTTGGAAACTGTATTTATTGGCTCTAAAAATGTTGGAATTTTTTCTAGAATGGCTCTAAAAATGTTGCTTGGCCAAATAATAACTTATAAATCTCTTACATCTTATAGCTTATAAATAACTTATTGACAAATATTTTATTTGTAGGACAATTAAGGTAAGTAATAATCTATGTATAGAGGTAGCGACGAAAATTAGTAGTTAAGTGAAGAGGCATCTAATGATCTTAACAAAAGGTAACCGTCGCCGAATGTATTAGCTAGGCATATCTAATACATGGGGAATTAGGGAATACCTATTTCACTCCTTCGAAAGAAGAGGCGCTATTGTATGTTCGGTTCATTATAGTCGTATGTGCAATTAGCACATACGATTTTTACTTTAATACATTTAGGTTTAGGGGGTAAAAGAAATGAAAAGATTACTTGGTGTATTAATGGCAATTTTAATGTTGGTGACTTTAAGTGCTTGTGGTGGGGATTCATCTGCTAAAAGTGGTGTTGAAGATGGTGTTTTAACTATCGCTATGGAATGTGCATATGCTCCATATAATTGGACACAGACAGATGACTCTAATGGTGCAGTACCAATTAAGGGTACAAATGATTACGCAAATGGTTATGATGTAATGATTGCGAAAAGAATTTGTGAGGCCAATGGATGGGAGCTAGAGGTTGTAAGAAGTGACTGGGATTCTCTTGTGCCTAGTGTGCAAACTGGTGTAATTGACGCGGTTATTGCAGGACAATCAATGACTAAAGAAAGAAGTCAACAAGTAGATTTCGCTGGTCCTTACTATTATGCAAGTTTCGCTATTCTAGTTAAGAAAGATTCACCTTTGGCTAATGCAACTTCAATTATGGATTTTGCCGGCTATAAGGGTTCAGCTCAATCAGCTACAATTTGGTATTCTGAGTGTTTACCTCAAATGGAAGGCGCTTTGATTCAAACAGCTGCTGAATCAGCCCCAGCGATGATTATGGGAGTAGAAACTGGTGTCTTTGATTTTGCGGTAACTGATATGCCAACAGCTACTGGTGCTGCTATTGCTTATAACGATTTAAAGGTTTTAGATTTTAGTGGTACTGATGGCGACTTCAAGTTTAGTGAAGAAGAAAGAGAAGAAAATGTTAATATCGGTATTTCTGTAAGAAAGGGTAATACAGTTCTTAAAGAAGCAATTGATTCATATTTAGATACATTAACTGTTGATGATTTCAACACAATAATGGATGAAGCTATCAAGGTACAACCTTTAGGGGAATAATTAAATGTTAATTGATGATGTTGTAAAAGCGTGGACAACCTATTCTTCCACCTATATGGATGGTATTAAAAATACTTTACTATTAGCTTTTGTAGGTACATTATTTGGCTGTTTAATTGGTTTCTTATGTGGTATTTTACAAACTATTCCATATAAGAATAATGATAGTGGCATTAAGAAGTTTTTAATAAAATTCTTAAGAGGAATTATTAGAGTCTATGTTGAGTTCTTTAGAGGAACTCCAATGGTACTACAGGCAGTATTCTTCTATTATGGTCTTCCATATTTAACACAGGGTGCAAAATTATGGAGCAGTGTATGGGCATGTGCAATGTTAGTAGTATCTATTAATACTGGTGCCTATATGGCAGAGACTGTAAGAGGTGGTATCTTATCAATTGATAAGGGTCAAACAGAGGGTGCCAAGGCTATTGGTATGAACCATTGGCAAACAATGTTGTATGTAATTATGCCTCAAGTATTTAAGAATATTCTTCCTCAAATTGGTAATAACTATATTATTAATGTCAAAGATACTTCAGTAATGTTTGTCATTACCTTTACTGAATTCTTTGCGGCACATAGAGCGGTAGTAGGTGCTACATACTTATATTTCCCTAGTGCTGTTATTGAAATGATTGGTTATTTAACAATGACATTGGTTGCTTCATTTATCTTAAGACTAATTGAAAAGAAGATGGCTGGTTCATCTTCATATACACTAGCTACAGTTGATCAATTGGCTCCTACTAGTGGCATTTTAAATTCACCACTTAAGGGTAGCAACTATGATGAATATCATAAGGAGGGTGCAAAATAATGGAACCTATTATTGAGATTAAGCACTTATCTAAGGCTTTTGGAGATCATGTTGTTTTAAAGGATATTAACTTTAAGGTAAACAAGGGTGATGTTACTTGTATTATTGGTGCTTCTGGTTCTGGTAAGTCTACAATGTTAAGATGCATTAACTTGTTAGAGACTCCAAGCGGTGGTGATGTTCTTTATCACGGCGAATCAGTATTGGCTAAGGGCTATAAATTGGATACTTATAGAAGTCAAGTTGGTATGTGTTTCCAATCATTTAATTTATTTAATAATATGACTGTTTTAGAAAATTGTATTATTGGACAGGTTAAGGTTTTAAAGAAGTCACGTGAAGAAGCTAAAGAGAATGCGCTTATGTATCTACAAAAGGTAGGTATGGCTGAATATATTAACGCAAGACCAGATCAAATATCTGGTGGTCAGAAACAAAGGGTTGCTATCGCAAGAGCACTAGCTATGGAACCTGAAGTATTGTTGTTTGATGAACCTACAAGTGCTCTAGATCCTGAAATGGTTAACGAAGTATTGACAGTTATGCGAGAATTAGCTAAAGAGGGCATGACTATGATTGTTGTTACTCATGAAATGGGCTTTGCGAAACAAGTTTCTAATAGGGTTATCTTTATGGAAGATGGTTTAATTGCGGAAGAGGGTAGTCCTGAAGAAGTATTTGAACATCCTAAGAATGAAAGAACTAAGGAATTCTTGTCTAAGGTAGTTAATAAATAAGATGTTAGCTGTTACTTAATGTAGCAGCTTTTATTTTGGACATAAGAAAAGCTCTCGTTTGATTGAGAGCTTTAACTATTTATTGACTATCTAGGGAACTTGATAGCAGCTTGAGCAGCAGCAAGTCTTGCGATAGGTACTCTATAAGGTGAGCAAGAAACATAATTTAATCCAACTTTATGGAAGAATTCGATAGAAGAAGGATCACCACCATGTTCACCACATACACCTAACTTGATATTAGGTCTTGTAGCTCTACCTTGGTCAGCAGCTAGTTTAACTAGTACGCCTACACCTCTTTGGTCAACTCTTTGGAATGGATCTTGTTCATAGATCTTAGCGTTGTAGTAATCACCTAAGAACTTAGCAGCATCATCTCTTGAGAAACCAAATGTCATTTGTGTTAAGTCGTTTGTACCGAATGAGAAGAATTCAGCTTCTCTAGCGATTTCACCAGCTAAGATAGCAGCACGAGGGATTTCAATCATAGTACCAACATGGTAGCTTAACTTGATATCACTTCTAGCAATCATTTCTTGAGCAGTCTTAACAACGATATCCTTAACGAACTTTAATTCCTTAACATCACCAACAAGTGGGATCATGATTTCAGGAACTACATTCCAATCTGGATGCTTTCTTTGAGTATTAATAGCAGCACCGATAACAGCCTTAGTTTGAGTTTCAGCAATTTCAGGATAAGTAACAGCTAATCTACAACCTCTATGACCCATCATTGGGTTAACTTCATGTAAGTTAGCGATAATAGCCTTTAATTCATCAACTGGCATGTTCATATCAGCAGCTAATTCAACGATTTCCTTTTCGCCTGTAGGAACGAATTCATGCAAAGGTGGATCTAAGTAACGAATAGTCACTGGATTGCCTTCCATAGCTTCATAGATACCTTCGAAGTCAGCTTGTTGTAAAGCTAATACTTTTTCAAGAGCTGCCTTTCTTTGTTCAACAGTCTTAGAAACGATCATTTCTCTGATAGCCTTGATCTTAGTAGCTTCGAAGAACATATGTTCAGTTCTAACAAGGCCAATACCTTCAGCACCGAATTCTAATGCTTGCTTAGCATCACGAGGAGTATCAGCATTAGTTCTAATCTTTAGATCTCTTCTTTCATCAGCCCAGTCCATGAAACGCTTGAAGTAACCAGAGATTGTAGCAGGTTCTGTAGGAATAGCTTCGCCATATACGCAACCTGTAGTACCATCTAATGAAATCCAATCGAATTCATGATATGTCTTGCCATTTAATTCAAATGTCTTAGTTTCATAGTTGATCTTAATATCACCACAACCAGATACACAGCATTCACCCATACCTCTAGCAACTACAGCAGCGTGAGATGTCATACCACCTCTAACTGTTAGTACACCTTCAGCAACAGCCATACCTTCGATATCTTCTGGAGAAGTTTCAAGTCTTACTAGAACTACCTTCTTACCCTTAGCATGTTCTTCCTTAGCATCTTCAGCTGAGAATACGATTTGACCACATGCAGCACCAGGAGAAGCAGCTAGACCCTTAGTAATAGGAGTAGCACTCTTTAATGCTTCAGCATTGAATTGAGGGTGTAATAGAGAATCTAATTGCTTAGGTTCAACCATCAATAATGCCTTATCAGTATCAACTAAACCTTCATCAACCATGTCACAAGCAATCTTTAATGCAGCAGCAGCTGTACGCTTACCGTTTCTTGTTTGTAACATGAATAATTTCTTATGTTCGATAGTGAATTCCATATCTTGCATATCATGGTAATGATGTTCAAGAGTATCACAAATCTTCTTGAATTCTTCATAAGCTTCAGGCATAACTTCCTTAAGTTGATCGATTGTTTGTGGAGTTCTAACACCAGCAACAACGTCTTCACCTTGAGCATTCATTAAGAATTCACCAAATAACTTATTCTCACCAGTAGCTGGGTTTCTTGTGAAGGCAACACCTGTACCACAATCATCACCCATGTTACCGAATACCATCATTTGAACGTTAACTGCAGTTCCCCAAGAAGATGGGATATCATTTTCCTTACGATAGAAGATAGCTCTTGGGTTATTCCAAGATCTGAATACTGCCTCGATAGCTCTTTCTAATTGAACATTAGTGTCTTGAGGGAAGTCTTCATTTAAGTTTTCCTTATAGAATGCCTTAAATCTTCTAACTAATTCTTCCATATCAGCTACATCAAGTTCAGTATCAAGCTTAACGCCCTTAGCTTCCTTAACTTCGTCGATAATTTCTTCGAAACGCTTCTTAGATAATTCCATTACAACGTCTGAGAACATTTGAATGAAACGTCTATAAGAGTCATAAGCGAAACGTCTATTACCAGTCTTTTCGGCAATTGTTTCAACAACCTTATCATTGATACCTAGGTTAAGAATTGTATCCATCATACCAGGCATACTTGCTCTTGCTCCAGATCTAACTGAAACAAGAAGAGGGTTGTTTTCATCACCTAACTTCTTGCCAGCTTGTTCTTCAAGTTTAGCTAAAGATTCTTTAACTTGAGCCATGATGTCGTCGTTAATTTTCTTACCGTCATCATAGTAAGCTGTACAAGCTTCAGTTGAAATTGTGAAACCAAAAGGAACAGGTAGTCCTAGACTTGACATTTCAGCTAAGTTAGCACCCTTACCACCAAGAAGTTCACGCATGCTTGCATTGCCTTCTGCAAACATATAAACATATTTCTTGCTCATCTATTTTTTCTCCTTCTTTAATTAGCTATACTATTATATCAACTTTATAAGCTTATCTTTAATATTTATATGTAAAAATGTATTAAAGTTATTTCAATTTTACCGGAAATGCAAAACGCTTACAAAAACATAATGTCTATATTAATAAGGAAAGCGATTACGTGTTCTTTTTAACATTAATATTTTTGTATGTAAAATTGCGCATATTTGGCACTTTATTAGAAAACACGGGCAAAAAACTTGTGCTATAATACGGCCATGAGCAAAAAAAGTTTTTTTAGTGAGCTTTTATTAAGTTTATTAATCGCACTGGTATTTTTGCTTATAAACTATAAGATTTCATTAGGTGTGTTACTAGGATTCACCTTTTCTTTCCTAAATTATCGCCTAATTGAATATCGCTATAATCACCTAGATACTTATAATTCTTGGGTGGTTCTTGGAGCATTATTTAGTACTATGGTACTAGCTGTTCCTCTTGTGATTAGCTTTTTATTACCGAATATATTTAATTATATTGGCGTAATGATAGGCTTACTTGTTATTAAGGTTAAATTGATTATCGAGGCTGTTATTAAAAAATGACTATTACAATTCAAGCACATGTATTCTCTATTTTAATTATTTCAGCAATCTTGGCAGTTATTCTGCTGATACTGAATAAGGCACTTAGAGAATTTGATCCCTATTCGGAGCCAAAGGGACTAGTATTATTGGCTCTAACTGCTGTTGAAATGGTAGATAATTCAGTTAAAGCTGACGTTAATGATGAGATTTTTGATTACTTAGGTCCTTATGTTGGATACTTATGGGGTTACATCTTCTTGTCTTCAATATCAGGGTTGTTTGGTAACCAAGCTGTTCCTACTGGGAACTTCTCAGTTACTTTGACTTTAGCTATTATTACTATCACGATGGTTGAAGTAAATAGTATTAAGTACAATGGTATTAAAAACTATGTTAAGGGTTTATTTGAACCAATGTTTTTATTTTTACCAATGAACTTAATGGGTAAGATTTCACCAGTTATTTCTATGTCAATGCGTCTTTTCGCTAATGTTTTAGCGGGATCAATCATTATGACATTGTTCTATACGTTCTCAGGGTATGTATCTAGTCTTGTTCCACTAATTGGAAAATTTGACTTTGTGGGTGTAGCTTTGGCTCCCGTACTTCATTCATACTTTGACTTAATTTCTAGTTTGTTGCAGACGTTTATCTTTACGTCTTTAACAATTATATTTATCGGAAAAGAATTGCCAGAAAAATAAGGAGGTTTTATTCATGGAATTAGAAAGAGGATTAATCGCAATCGCTGCTGCTATCGCAGTATTCACAGGTTTTGGTACTGCATTAGGTGAAGGTAATGTAGGTGCAAAGGCTGTAGAAGCAATTGGTAAGAACCCAGATGCTGCTGATAAGATCAGATCACAAGCAATCGTTGGTGCTGCCATTTCAGAAACTTGTGCTATTTACGGTCTATTAATTTCTTTATTGTTGATTTTCGTTTACTAAGGATCAAAAGGGTAAGAGATGACTTTTGATATTCAAGGTGTACTATTTCCCAATTGGATCACGATGCTTGTCCAGCTTTGTTCAACGCTGGTTCTATTTTTACTTTGTAAAAAGTTATTATGGAAGCCTGCTAGAGATATTCTAGCTAAAAGAAGAGATAAGATGAATGAAAATCTTATGTCTTCACAAAAGTTAAGAGAAGATGCTTCTGCTGAACTTGATAAGGCTAAGGAAGAATTGGAACATGCTCGTAACAGATCTGGTGAAATAGTTGAGAGTGCTCGTAAAGAGGCTGAAAATCTAAGGGCTGAGATTGTTAATAAGGCTAATAGTGAGGCTAGTGCTAAGTTGGCTTTGGCTGATAAGGAAATCGAACAAAAAGAAAGGGATGCTCAAGATAGAATCCACGATGAAATGGTCGATGTTGCGATGGCTGCTGTTAGTAAACTTATGCAAGATAAAGCTACTTCTAGCGATGATAAGAAGGCTATTGAAGACTTTATTGGAGAGAAGAAATGAGTGTTTTAGCTAAGCGTTATGGTGAAGGACTTTTCTCTTTAGCACTTGAAAAAAATAAGGTAGCTGAATATAAGGAACAAATTGATTTTGTTAAGATAACTTTTGATGAATCTAATGTGCTTCCTTTTATAAAAAGCTATAAGGTTTCTAAAGAGGAGAAAAAAGATCTTGTCAAGAATGCATTTGATAAGCATGTAGATCAATATGTCTTGAATTTCTTATTCTTGCTTATTGATAAAGATCGCATGGTTTATTATGATGACATTTTTGATGAATTTCATAAGCTTTGTAACGAACAATTAAAGATAAAAGAAGGCATTATTGAAACGGCTAGAGAACTAGATGAAGAGTCAATTAAGAAACTTGAGAAAGCCTTAAGTGATGGTGAATATACTGTTGTTCTTAAGCCAAAAATCAATAAGGACCTTATTTCAGGTTTCCGTGTGACTATTGAAGAAAAGGTAATCGATAACACGATGAAACAAAGGATTAAACAGATGGAAGAGATTTTAAAGAGAAAGGATGGTGTCTATGGAGCTTAAGGCAAGTGAAATTAGTGCTTTAATTAAGAAACAAATTGAGAATTATAGTGCTGAAATTAAAGCCGACGATGTAGGTACTATCGTTAAAATTGGTGATGGTATTGCCATTATCCAAGGACTTGAAAATGCCATGTCTAGTGAACTTTTGGAGTTTCCAGGTGGCGTATATGGAATGGTCCTAAATCTTGAGGAAGATAGTGTTGGTGCGGTTTTACTTGGTGATGATACTAATATCAAAGAAAATGATGAAGTAAAAAGAACTGGTAGAATCGTTGAAGTTCCAGTAGGCGATGAGATGCTTGGTAGAGTTGTAAATGCTCTAGGACAAGCAATCGATGGTAAGGAACCTATTAACGCTAAGAAGTTTCGTCCTGTAGAAAGAGTTGCTCCTGGTGTTATGACTCGTAAGTCAGTATGCCAACCTCTTATGACAGGTTTGAAGGTTGTTGACTCAATGATTCCTATTGGTAAGGGTCAAAGAGAATTGATCATCGGTGATAGACAAACTGGTAAGACAGCTATCGCAACTGATGCGATTATCAACCAAAAGGGTAAGAATGTAAATTGTATTTATGTTGCCATTGGTCAAAAGGCAAGTACAGTTGCTCAAATTAGTGAAAAGTTAAGACAACACGGTGCTATGGAATATACAACTATTGTATGTGCTAGTGCTAGTGAACTTGCTCCACTTCAATATCTTGCACCTTATGCAGGTTGTGCTATTGGTGAAGAGTGGATGGAACAAGGCAAGGATGTCTTAATCGTATATGATGACTTAAGTAAGCATGCGGTAGCTTATCGTACAATGTCTTTACTATTACGTCGTCCTCCAGGTAGAGAAGCTTATCCCGGCGATGTTTTCTACTTGCATTCAAGATTGCTTGAAAGAGCTGCTAAGTTGTCTGATGAATTAGGTGGTGGTTCATTAACTGCCTTACCTATTATTGAAACTCAAGCAGGTGATATTTCTGCATATATCCCAACTAATGTAATTTCAATTACTGATGGTCAGATTTTCTTACAAACAGAATTATTCAATTCAGGTGTAAGACCTGCAGTTGATTCTGGTCTTTCTGTAAGTAGAGTAGGTAGTGCTGCTCAAACTAAGGCTATGAAGGCTGTATCAAGTTCATTAAAGCTTGATTTAGCTCAATACCATGAATTATTATCATTTGCACAATTTGGTAGTGATTTGGATGCAGCTACTAAGGCTACTATTGAAAAGGGTGCTCGTTTAACTGAACTACTTAAACAAGCACAATATTCACCTCTTTCAATGAGTGAACAAGTATTATCTTTATTTGCAGCTAAGTATGGTTTCTTAAAGGAACTTCCTATTGAAAAAGTAAGAGACTTTGAAACTTATATGCTTAAGACTTATAAGGAAAAGTATAGTGATCTTGTTAAGGAGATTGAAGAGAAACAAATTTTATCTGATGAGCTAGTTGCTAAGTTGAAAGATGCTACTGCTGCTATCTTAAAAGATTATAAAGAAATTTATGGTGCTTAATTATGGCAGGAAATAAAGCAGCTATTAAATCTAGAATTAAGTCAATTAATTCTACTAAGAAGATCACTGGTGCCATGGAACTTATTTCTAATGTCAAATTGACAAAGAATCGTTCTTTGATGCTTAAGAATAGAGCCTATGCAGGTGCTTTGGAAGATATGGTTGCGAATATGCTTAGTGGTGAGATGATTAGTGAAAATGATTATCTAACTATTAAGGATGCCAAAGAAAAATTATATTTTGTGTTTACAAGTGATATGGGCTTGTGTGGTGGTTACAACATCAACATTGAAAAGCTTATTAAAGAGACTGTTTCTAAAGATGACTATATTATCTTTATTGGAAACAAGAACTATGCTTCTATTAAAAAACTTGGCTATAACATCATTAA
Source organism: uncultured Solobacterium sp. (assembly GCA_900546285.1). Taxonomy (GTDB): domain Bacteria; phylum Bacillota_I; class Bacilli_A; order Erysipelotrichales; family Erysipelotrichaceae; genus Colivicinus. Next base: position 92,953 of record URCJ01000001.1, read on the forward strand.
TGAGATGACAAGCTCAGATACTGCCGATTATATGCTTATTAAAGAATATGCAGATAAGGCATTAGAGATGTATCGCTTGAACAAGATTAATTCAATTAATGTTATCTACACTTGTTTTGTCAACAACATCAACTTTAAGACTACTGTGTTCTCAGTGTTGCCGGGTGAAAAGAAGGATGATGAAAAAAGAGAATATAAGCAGATTGAATTTGAACCAAGTGCGGATGAAATCCTTAAGGATTTAATTCCGATGATGGTTGAGAGTCAAATCTATTCAAAGTATCTTGAGTCTAAGACAAGTGAACATGGTAATCGTCGTTTTGCGATGGAGAATGCAACTGATAACGCTAATGAGCTTACAGATAACTTATTGTTAGCTTATAACCAGGCAAGACAGGCCGCAATTACTCAGGAGATTACTGAGATTGTTTCTGGCGCTGATGCCCTATAGGAGAAATAAATGGAAAATATTGGAAAAGTAGTACAAATTATTGGTCCGGTAATTGACGTTCGCTTTAGTGGTGATAATTTACCTAATCTTCATAATGCGATCAAGATCGAAAAGGGAGATGGTACTTACCTTACAGTTGAAGTAGCTCAACACGTTGGTGATGATGTTGTTAGAACTATTTCAATGGGAGCTACTGATGGATTTGTTCGTGGTGCTAAGGCTATCGACACAGGAAGTCCTATTTCAGTTCCAGTTGGTGATGCAGTACTAGGTAGAATGTTTAATGTCTTGGGTGATCCAATTGATGGCTTAGGTGAGGTTGTTACTGATAAGTATATGCCAATTCACCGTAATGCGCCTTCTTTTGATGAACAAAAGACAAGTGCCGAGATTTTAGAAACAGGTATTAAAGTTATTGACTTACTATGTCCTTATGCAAGAGGCGGTAAGATTGGTCTATTCGGTGGTGCCGGTGTTGGTAAGACCGTATTGATGCAAGAATTAATCCACAATATTGCGACTGAACATGGTGGTCGTTCTGTTGTTGCTGGTGTTGGTGAAAGAACAAGAGAAGGCAACGACATGTATTTTGAAATGAAAGAATCAGGAGTTCTTGATAAGACTGTACTGGTTTATGGTCAGATGAATGAACCACCTGGTGCTAGAATGAGAGTTGCCCTAAGTGGATTAACTATGGCTGAATATTTCAGAGATGAAGAGAAACAAGATGTTCTATTATTCATCGATAACATCTTTAGATTCACTCAAGCAGGTAGTGAGGTTTCTGCGCTTCTTGGCCGTATGCCAAGTGCTGTAGGTTACCAACCAACTCTAGCTACTGAAATGGGACAATTACAAGAAAGAATCACTTCTACAAAAGAGGGTTCTATCACTTCAGTACAAGCAATCTATGTTCCAGCTGATGACTTGACTGACCCAGCTCCAGCTACAACTTTCTCACATCTAGATGCTAAGACAGTTCTAGATAGAGGTATTGCAGCCCTAGGTATCTATCCAGCTGTTGACCCGCTTGAATCAAGTTCAAGAATGCTTGATCCACTAATTGTAGGTGAGGAACACTATAAGGTTGCCAGAGGCGTTCAAGAATTACTTCAAAGATATAAAGAGTTACAAGATATTATCGCAATCCTAGGTATGGATGAATTATCTGAGGAAGATAAGATTATTGTAAATCGTGCTAGAAGAGCTCGTAACTTCTTGTCTCAACCTTTCTCTGTAGCTACTCAATTCTCAGGTCTTGAGGGTAAGTATGTTAAGATTGAGGATACCGTTAGAAGCTTCAAGGAACTTCTTGAAGGTAAGTATGATGATCTTCCAGAACTTGCTTTCATGTCTGTAGGGGCTATTGAAGAAGTAAGAGAAAAAGCTAAGGTACTTTCAAATGATTAAGGGTCAAATCGTAACTCCTCATGGTTTATATAAGGAGTTTGAGACGCCTTTTATCAATATCACTTCTAAGGATGGCGAAAGAGGTATCCTAGAACATCATATTCCTGTTTGTTTCATGTTGGATATTGGAAAACTAGAGACTAATGAAAATGGTGAGGATAAGGTCTATGCCATCAATGGTGGTATGTTCTATTTTGAGAAGGGTGTCGCTAATATTCTAGTTGATACTATTGAGTCAAAAGAAGAGATTGACCTTAATAGAGCTATCGCAAGTAAGGATCGTTCATTGGAAAGAATCGAAAAGAAGGATCCAAACCTTGACTTGAAGCGTGCTGAATTAGCTTTAAGAAGAGCTATGAATCGTATTAAAATTGCATCTTAGGATGCAATTTTTTTTATAATTTGCTTGATTTTCATAATTTAAAAGGAATACTTGCTAAATTTTAAAATCGATGTCTTTATAATACAAAATAAGTTTTTAAAAACCTAAAAATATATTGACATTAAGTTTTTAAAAACCTATACTGTAATTGTAAGTTTTAAAAAACTTAAAAAGGAGACATAAATATGCTTAACTCTAATTTTCAATACAATATGAATCAGTTGATGAAGGAATCGGAACAGCCATATATTAGATATGATTGTGATAAAAGTTCAATGGTACTATGTTGCTTTTTACTTTGGGCTAAAAAGCAAAATGATTCATCTAATAACGAATTAATAATGGAAATCATCAAAAATTTAAATTTAAAAAAAGAATTTGATTTAGCGAAATTTGAGTCACTATACGAATATAGTGTTGAAGATTGCATTGTGACAATTAAAGAAATAATTAATTTAAATAATAACGATTATGAAGACGCAGTATTTTCTGGTTCTGCTTCGTTAAATGAATTAGTGATTGATCTGTTGAATTTAAAGTCGAATGAATCGTTTTGTGATTTTGGTAGCGGAGATGGCAGATTTTTATCACTTGTTGCAACTGATGCTAATAATAAAAAAATCAATTGTACTTATACAGGATATGAAGTATCAATCAAGCAAGTCTTAATATCCAAATGTTTGATGAAAGTACTAGGAGTTGAAGCAGAAATCATCAATCGCGATTATGCAAGAGAGAAAATTGAGAATCAATTTGATAAAGCATATCTATTCCCACCTTTTGGTTTGCGTTATTCTATTGCTGAATGGGAGTCTTTAAAAGGAGAGTTTGGCAGACTTTTTACATCTAGAAGTGAAACTGAACTGTTATATTTATTAAAAGTATTTAAAAATATTAAGGAAAATGGAAAACTCATTGTTGTTCTTCCACAAGGAGTTGGATTTAGAAGCAGTGGTGTAGCGGTTCGAGAATATCTATTAGAGAACAATTTTGTAGAAGGAATTATATCGTTGCCAGCAAAGGTATTGACTAGAATATCAATACCTGTTGATTTATGGATTTTGACTAAAGAAACACAAAAAGAAAAAGGTGTTAAGATGTTAGATGCTACAAATATGATTGTTGAGTCTAAGTCTAAATTCAATGTCGAATTGGATACTAAAGGAATTTTAGAAGCATATTATAAAAACGCAAGACATGTATTTTTAAAAGATATAAAGGAGAACGAATATTCTTTATCAATTGGAATATATGAAACTTCTAAATTAATGAGCAAAATTTCTAATCCAGTACGAATCGGTGATGTTTGCAGTATCGAAAAGGGTTCGCAATATACAATATCTAAATTCAAGGATCAAATTTCAAGCACACCTACAGAGTATCAACTATTAGCTTCCATAAATATTCAAGATGGTATTGTTGAGTATGATTCGTTGACGTATATAAAGCCAGATCAAAAATTATTGAAATTTAAATTAGAAGAAGGAGATATTGTTATTACAACAAAATCAACTGTTGTTAAGACGTTTGTTGCAAATGATTTACCAGACAGAAACATTATTGTTACTGGTGGAATGATAATATTAAGACCTAATACAATAAAAGTAAATCCAACTTATATAAAAATGTTTTTAGATTCTTCGATTGGTAAAAATGAATTTAAATCAATAATTAAGGGAACAACGATAGGTTTTATTCCATTCAATGATTTTAAAGAGAAAATGATTATTTCTTGCCCTTCTTTGGACAAACAAAATAAGCTTGCGGAGCAATATAACAATACATTGTGGACTATTAATACTTTAACCAAACAACTGGAAGATTCGAAAGCTAAGCTAGGAAACATTTTTGAGGAATCGTTGAGTGAGGATGATTGATATGGGATACACGTATAAAGATAAGTCTTGTATTTTGCAAAGAATAATTGATAAAGTAACAAAAGAAATATTCAATGCATCAAATGATTTAGAAATAGATGATATTATGGCCAAATACGGCATAATGTTAGAAGAATCTATAGTGCCCATTAATAAAAGAACTTCAATGATTTTGGTGCTCGGAGCTTTACAAGGGAAGAAGTCAGGATATCAATTGATAGCAAAAAAGCTATGTATTTCTGAGCAAAACATTCAATTTATTGATGACTACTCAAAGATGGACACTTTTAATGCAGAACAATTAAGATATTCAGATAAGTATTCAGATATTATTATTGGAGCGACTCCGCATAGCATGAAAAACAAGGGTGATTTTAGCAGTGTTATTACTATGATTGAAAATAATCCTAAAGAGTATCCAAAACTATTAAAAGCGGTTGCAAACAATTCACTAAAAATAACCAATAGTAATTTTAAAGAATTGTTAAAACAAACCAGATACTATCAAGAGGTGATTGTGTAGGATATAATTTAAAAGATTTATGACTATTTTGTCGATATAATCAATAATGAAGTTAAAAGAAAGGATAATTAATATGCCAGAAAAAACAAATGCAAATATAGGATTTGAAAAAGAGTTATGGGATGCTGCTTGTGTTCTCTGGGGACATATACCAGCTGCAGAATATCGTAAAGTGTTAGTTGGTTTAATATTTTTAAGATATATCTCTAGTGCTTTTGAAAAAAGATACAACGAGCTATTGAATGAAGGTGAAGGTTTCGAAGATGACAGAGATGCTTACTCGGAGAAAAATGTTTTCTTTGTTCCAAAGGATGCTAGATGGGAAACAATTGCAAAAGCTGCTCATACACCTGAAATTGGCGTAGTGTTGGATAATGCAATGCGTGAGATAGAAAAAGAAAATCCAACATTAAAAAACGTATTACCTAAGAATTATGCTAGTCCAGATTTAGATAAAACTGTATTAGGCCAAGTTGTTGATATTTTTACCAATAAAATCAAGATGGAAAGCAATGGATCAGATGAGGATTTATTAGGAAGAACATATGAATATTGTATTGCACAATTTGCTTCAAAAGAAGGGAAGGATGGCGGAGAATTCTATACGCCTGCAAGTATTGTTAGGACCCTTGTTGAGATATTAAAACCATTTGAAAATTGTCGTGTTTATGATCCTGCTTGTGGTTCTGGAGGCATGTTTGTTCAAAGTGCTAAATTTATAGAAGCTCACAACGGGAAAAGAGGGGCTATTTCTGTTTATGGACAAGAAGCAAACTCCGACACTTGGAAAATGGCGAAAATGAATATGGCAATTAGAGGAATCGATGCTGATTTTGGTCCATATCATGCAGATACCTTTACTAAGGACTTACACCCAACATTAAAAGCGGACTTTGTATTAGCTAATCCACCTTTTAATTATCATCCTTGGAACCAAGAAAAATTAATAGAGGATAAGCGTTGGAAATATGGTACACCACCAGCGAATAACGCTAACTTTGCATGGATACAACATATGATTTATCATTTGGCTCCTAATGGAAAAATTGGTTTGGTTTTAGCAAACGGTGCACTATCATCTCAAACTGGTGGAGAAGGAGAAATCCGAAAGAAAATTATTGAAGATGACTTGATTGAAGGAATTATTTCGATGCCAACTCAATTGTTCTATAGTGTAACTATACCTGTTACTCTTTGGTTTATTTCAAAGAATAAAAAACAAAAAGAAAAAACTGTTTTTATAGATGCTAGAAAAATGGGACATATGGTTGATAGAACGCATAGAGATTTGTCAGATGATGATATCAAACTATTGGGAGATACATTTGTGGCTTTCCAAGAAGGTACTTTGGAAGATCAAAAGGGATTTTGTTCAGTAAAAACAATAGAAGATATTGCTAAACAAGATTATATTCTTACTCCAGGCAGATATGTTGGGATTGAAGATACTAACGAAGATGATGAACCGTTCGATGAAAAAATGACTAGATTAACATCCGAATTATCAGAAATGTTCGCTAAATCACACGAATTAGAAGATGAAATTCGCAAGAAGCTGGGGGCGATAGGGTATGAAATATAAAATGGAAGATGTTTTAGAAGCCTTGATTGATTATCGTGGTAAGACTCCTAGGAAATCAGAAACGGGTATTCCTACATTGAGTGCAAAATCCGTAAAGGACGGATATATTGATTATTCCAGTTGCTATTATATTTCACCAGAAGAATATCAACGCTTTATGGTTAGAGGATTTCCAAAGGTCGGCGATGTTTTGTTAACTACTGAAGCACCAATGGGAAATGTTGCACGACTGGATAGAGAAGATATTGGAATTGCACAAAGGTTATTAACTTTGAGAGGGAAAAAAGATGTTTGCGATACAGACTATCTTCGGTATTGGCTAAAGTCTCCTTATGGTAAGGCGGCGTTAAGTTCCAGAGAAACAGGGACAACAGTAACTGGAATCAAACAGGCAGAATTCAGAAAAATTGTAATTGATTTGCCGGACATTGAAACACAGAAAAAGGCGGTTTCCATCTTATTAAGCTTAGAAAGAAAACTTGAGGTAAATAATGAGATAAACAATAATTTACTTGAACAAGTGCTTGCCATATACCGTCATCGTTTTGTAGATACTACAAACGAATTGAGACAAATTTATCGTGCTGATGAATATTTTGATATTTCCATTGGTAAAACTCCTCCGAGAAAAGAACAACAATGGTTTAGCACTAATCCAAAAGATGTTACTTGGGTATCTATTTCCGATATGGGTACTTGTGGTTTATACATTAGCGAGAGTTCCGAACAACTTACAAGAGAAGCCGTTGACCGTCATAATGTCAAAATCGTACCTGACAATACCGTTTTGCTTAGTTTCAAATTGACAGTTGGCAGAATTGCAATAACGAACGGCGAAATGACTACCAACGAAGCCATTGCTCATTTCAAAACCGACAAAAAAGAAATCAATGAGTACTTATATTGCTATCTGAAATGCTTTAATTATCAGACTATGGGAAGCACTTCATCAATCGCAACTGCTGTGAACTCAAAAATCATTAAAGGTATGTCTTTCATAGTACCTACCGATGAAGAAATAACTGAATTTCACAGTTTAGCAGCTCCTATGTTTGCAAAAATCAAGTCAAATCAAGCTGAAATAAGCAATTTGACAGCACTTCGTGATACTCTTTTACCCAAATTGATGTCCGGCGAGCTTGATATCTCCGACACCGAACTCTAAGCCGCTAAATTATTGTTTATTTAGCGTTAATAGAAGTTTAAATGATAGTTAGATATAATAAAAATAATGATGCTATAGTAAGGAGAAAACAATATGGCAACTTATTACACTGAGTCAGATTATGAAAAATCAATAATCGAGTTATTCCGAGGTATGGGATATCAGTATTTTTATGGCCCAGATATTGAACGAGACTACAATTGTCCTTTATTTGAGGAAGAATTAGAGTCTGCTTTATATCGATTAAATCCTAAAATGCCAAATGATGCTATTCAAGATGCTTTATATAAGTTAAAGAATTTTGAAAATGCTAGCTTAGTTCAAAAAAATGAAGTATTCATGGATTATGTTCAAAATGGAATCGAAGTTCATTACTTTAAAAAGAACGAAGAACGTTCTGGAATAGTGTATTTAATAGATTATAAGAATATAAATAAAAACTCCTTTATTGTAGCGAATCAATGGACCTATATTGAAAACAGCAATAAGAGGCCTGATGTGATTTTGTTTGTTAATGGGTTACCTTTGGTCTTAATTGAATTAAAATCTCCTTCTAGAGAAGAGACAGATGCTTCGGAAGGGTATACACAAATAAGAAATTATCTACAAGAAATACCTTCGATGTTTATTTATAATTGCATTTGTGTTATAAGCGATCAACTTACATCTAAGGCTGGAACTATAACTTCAAGTGAAGATCGTTTCATGGAGTGGAAAACAAAAGATGGCAATTATGAAAATACGCAATATGCGCAATTTGATACTTTCTTTGAAGGAATGTTTGAAAAATCTCGATTGTTGGATATTATAAAAAACTTCATTTGTTTTTCAAATGAAGGATTAGAAAAATACAAAATACTTGCTGGATATCATCAATATTTTGCGGTTAAAAAAGCAATTGAATCAACAAAAAAGGCTACAGTTACAGACGGTAAAGGTGGTGTTTTTTGGCATACTCAAGGTAGTGGAAAATCTTTATCTATGGTATTCTACGCTCATTTGCTACAAGAAGAATTAGAAAGTCCAACGATAGTTGTGATTACGGACAGAAATGATTTGGATGACCAACTTTTTGGACAATTTTCAAAATGTCGAGATTTTTTAAGACAAACACCAATTCAAGCTACTTGTAGAAAATTAGGCCCTAATTCTACCACTAACGATATAGGCTTGATAGACTGGCTAAATGACAGGCAAGCAAATGGCATCATTTTTACTACGATGCAAAAATTCGAAGAAGCAGAAGAATCCTTATCTGAACGTAGAAATATCATAGTTATGGCTGATGAAGCGCATCGAGGACAATATGGACTTAAAGAAGTGGTTGACCCAACTACCGGAAAAATAAAAGTTGGAACAGCTAGAATTATACGTAACTCTTTGCCTAATGCAACATATATTGGATTTACCGGAACTCCTATTTCTTTAAAAGATAGAAGTACTCAAGAGGTGTTTGGAAATTATATCGATATTTATGATATGACTCAAGCGGTAGAAGATGGTGCAACTCGACCAGTTTACTATGAAAGCCGTGTTATTAAATTGAAACTTGATGAAGAGACATTGAAACTAATTGATTCCGAATATGATACTATGGCTAATAATGCTGATCCTGAAGTAATTGCTAAAAGTAAGAAAACATTGGGAAAAATGGAAGCTATCCTGGGCAATGATAAAACAATTGAATCTTTAGTTAATGACATTTTGGATCATTACGAAAATTATAGAGAAAATATACTAACTGGAAAAGCAATGGTTGTGGCTTATTCTAGACCCATTGCATTAAAAATATATAATCGTATCTTGGAACTAAGACCTAATTGGAAAGATAAAGTTGCTGTTGTAATGACAGAAAGCAACAAAGATCCTGAAGAATGGCGTAGTATTATTGGCAATAAACGGCATAGAAATGAATTAGCAAAATCTTTTAAAGATAATAATAGTCCACTAAAAATCGCGATTGTTGTTGATATGTGGTTGACTGGTTTTAATGTACCTTCTTTAGCCACCATGTATGTATATAAACCAATGCAGGGGTACAATTTGATGCAGGCCATTGCTCGCGTAAATAGAGTATTTGAGAATAAAGAAGGTGGTTTGGTTGTTGATTATGTAGGAATTGCTGGCGCTTTAAAACAAGCGATGAATGATTATACAAAAAGAGATAAGAAAAACTATGGAGATACAGATGTATCTAAAGTGGCTTATCCAAAATTTGTGGAAAAATTATCAATTTGTAGAGATTTATTCCATGGATATGATTATTCAAAGTTCATATCAGGAACTGACTTGGAAAGATCAAAGACCATTAGTGGTGCTGTTAATTTTATTGTTGGGGTTGGCAAAGAATCGGAGCGAGAATCTTTTATTAAAGAGGGATTAATGCTTAGACAATCACTATCATTGTGTTCTTCTTTAGTGGAAGAAGCTTTACGTGTTGAAGCTGCTTTCTTTGAATCTGTTAGAGTTTTGGTAATGAGACTTGTTGATAAAGGTGAAGGAAAAAGAATTTCTTTGCCAGAGATGAATGAGCGTATAAATGAGTTATTAAAGACCAGTATCAAGAGTGATGGAGTAATCAATTTATTTTCAGATGCATCTGAAGACTTTTCATTATTCGATCCAAAGTTTTTAGCTGAAATTTCAAAAATGAAAGAAAAGAACTTAGCGGTTGAATTATTAAAAAAATTAATTGCTGATCAAGTTCAAGTATATAAGCATACAAACGTTGTTAAGGCTGAAAAATTCAGTGAAATAATAAAAAGAGTTATGAATTCATATTTAAACGGAATGCTAACTAACGAACAAGTTATAGAAGAATTGCTTAATTTGGCAAAACAGATTAAATCATCACAAGAAGAAGGTGATGAGCTAGGTTTAACGGCAGATGAATTAGCTTTTTATGACGCGTTAACAAAACCGAGAGCGATAAAAGATTTTTATGAAAATGAAGAATTGATAGCTATTACTAAAGAATTGGCTAATTCACTACGCAAGAATAGAACAATTGATTGGCAAAAAAGAGAGTCAGCAAGAGCTCATATGAGAATGATGATAAAAAGGCTTTTGAAAAAACATCATTATCCACCAGAAGGCATGGAAGATGCGGTACAAACTGTAATGATTCAATGTGAACTTTGGACAGATAATATGCCTGAAGAAGTTTTAAAAACAAATGAAGATCCTGATTATTTCTGCTATGATTTTAGTGCACCTTCATTTGCGATAGCTGATAGTGGTATCAAATATGATACTGACGATAAGAAAGATAAAGATAACTAATCGAATTAGTATACAACCATCTTTTTCCAAGAATATAGAATAAAACTTATATATTGAATGATTAATAAAACTTTACACAAGGATAAGGCGCTTTTGCGATAATTGTTTTTATAATTTTCTTAATGATATAATGAAGTAGTTATTGGAGGTCAAAATGCCTATAAATACTAAAACAAATTATGGAGATATCAAAATATCTGATGAGGCTATCGCATCTTTAGCTGGTAGTACTGTATGTGAATGCTATGGCATCGTTGGAGTTGTCTCAAAATCTTATGTAAAAGATAGTTACAATGCTCTTTTAAAGAAAGAAAGCTATTCAAAGGGCGTTCTTCTTTCTAAGAAAGGCAATGATTTAAAAATTGACATTTATGTTGTTGTTTCAGCAGGTGTGAAGATTTCAGAAGTTATTATGGAAGCACAAAAGCGTGTTAAGTATACTGTTGAAAAATCTATTAATATGGATGTTAAAGAAGTAAATATTCATGTTGAAAGGGTTAAAGGAAACTAATAATGAAATTATTGAACGGAAAAGATTTTAAGGAAATGCTTAGTAGTGGTGCTGCTAATCTTGATAATAATCAAGCTGAAATAAATGCACTAAATGTTTTCCCAGTACCAGATGGTGATACAGGTACCAATATGTCTATGACATTTAACAGTGGTGCTAAGGAAGCTAACCAATGTTTCTCAAATAATATTGGTGATGTTGCTAAGTCATTGTCTAAGGGTTTACTTATGGGAGCTAGAGGTAACTCTGGCGTTATTACATCTCAAATCTTTAGAGGCTTCGCTCAAAGTATTGAGGGTAAGGAAGAAATCAATACTAAGGAATTAGCTGAAGCATTTGAAAATGGTACAAGAGTTGCTTATAAGGCAATTATGAAGCCAGTTGAGGGTACTATCCTAACTGTTATTCGTGAGGCTTCTTGGTATGCAAATAGGGAAGTTAAGGAAAATCCTAAGATGGATATTGAAGCTTATTTCCATAGACTTGAATACTTCATGGAAGATTCTCTTGAACATACACCAGACTTATTGCCTATCTTGAAGGAGGCTAATGTAGTTGACTCTGGTGGTGCTGGTTTATTAAAGATTGTACAAGGCTTTATCGCTTATATTGATGGCACACCTGTAACAACAAATGCAGTTGTAGTAGAACTTGCTAGAAATGCTCAATCAGTATTTGAAAATGAAGAATTTGGTTACTGTACAGAATTTATCTTACGTTTAAAAGAAAACTACTTAAAGGGTTTTGATGAGAACGTATTAAAGAATAAGTTAGCTAAGGAAGGCGAATCTTTAGTCTTTGTTAGAGATGAAGACTTAATTAAGGTTCATGTTCATACTTTACATCCAGGCGATGCTTTAAATCTTGCTCAAAGATATGGTGAATTTGTAAAGATTAAAGTAGAAAACATGCAAGAGCAACATTCTGAGCTTGTTAAAGAAGGTGAAGTAAAGCCTAAGGAAAAGAAGGCAATTGGCGTTATCGCTGTTGCGGCAGGTGAGGGCGTTACTAATTTAATGTATGAATTGGGTGTTGATTGCGTTATTTCAGGTGGTCAAACAATGAATCCTTCTACTAGTGATTTCATTGAAAAGATTAAGGAATTAGACCACTGTGAGAAGATTATGATTTTCCCTAATAACTCTAATATCATGTTAGCTGCTAAACAAGCTAAGGACTTAGTTGATTATAAGGAAGTTGAAGTAATCGAATGTAAGTCAATCCAAGCATGTCTAAGTGCTTTAGCCCGTTTTAGTCCAGAAAGTGATTTCAATGAATTGGTTACTGAATTCAATGAACTATGTCCAAGTATCAAGACTGCTAGTGTAACTTATGCAGTTAAGGATTCTTCAATTGATGGTATAGAGCTTAAGGAAGGTGACTATATGGCTATGATTGGTAAGTCAATCGTAACTAATGGTACTGACTTAAGCGAAGTATGTCGTTTGATGTTAGAAAAGTTCTTAGATGAAGACAGTGAATTATTAACTTTAATTACAGGTGAAGATGCTGATGAAGAAATCACTGAAAGAATTGTTGAATATGTAGAAAACAATTCTGATATTGAAGTTGATGTAATCAAGGGCGATGTTCCTGTATATTACTACTTAATGGGTCTTGAATAATATTGATTTAAAAAATACATTAAAAAACGGTGTTTATACACCGTTTTTTAATGTATGTTATAATCAAAGAACCAAATAAAAACGGATGATAGAGAGAAGATGAAAGATTATAAAGTATTGGAAGTAAAACAGAGTATTTTTTCTGCAAACGACAAAGAGGCAGATGAACTTCGTTTAAGCTTAAAAGGAAAAGGTGTATTTTTACTTAACCTTATGAGCAGTCCTGGTTCTGGAAAGACTACAACTTTATCTAGAACAATTGAAAATTTAAAAGAAGAACTCAGAATGGGAATTATGGAAGCTGATATCGATTCGGAAGTAGATGCCAAGACAATTTCAGACCTTGGTGTTAAGGCAATTCAGCTTCATACAGGAGGCATGTGTCATCTTGATGCAGAAATGACAAGACAGGGTCTTGAAGGACTTGGAATTGATGGCCTTGATCTTGCGGTTCTTGAAAATGTTGGTAACCTTGTTTGTCCAGCTGAATTTGATACAGGAGCATCAAAAAATGTAATGATTTTATCAGTGCCGGAAGGCCATGACAAACCACTTAAGTATCCGCTTATGTTTTCTATATGTGACGTGGTTTTAGTTAATAAAATAGATGTTTTACCATACTTTGATTTTGATATGGATAAATGCCGCGAATATGTAAAAATGCGTAATCCAAACGCAAAACTAATTCCTATTTGTGCCCATACAGGAGAAGGAATGGATGAATGGTATGACTGGCTTAGAAGCGAAGTAAAAGTTTGGAAAGAAAGTAATAGATAATTAGGGGGGAAGATTATGGCAGAGTTGCGTCCAAAGATTGTTAAACTTGCAAAAATGGTTGGAGGTATTGCAGGTGTAATGAATAAAATTGAAGAAGAATCACCAGAGTATATGGCTCTTGAGTGCGTTGTAAGTGATGAACAGGCAGATGTTGCTCTTACAATGGGGCTTAGAAAACCACGTACTGTAGAGTATGTTTCTAAAAAGTGTAATAAAAGCATAGAAGAGACTCACAAAATTCTTATGGAACTTGCAGTTATAGGTGTTTGTAAGGTATGGCACGAAGATGGTGTTGAACTTTTCTGGGTAAATATTTTTGCGCCAGGTATGCTTGAGATGATGGTTAATAATAGAGAACAGTTAGAGGCACATCCTCAAATTGGTAAAGCATTTGAACTTTATACACGTACACGTCTTGCACCAATGACACCAATGCTTCCAGAAGGAATGGCTATGATGAGGGTTATTCCTATTGAATCTGCGCTTGTTGGTGTTGAAGGCGTTGAACCTTGGGAAAAACTTTCTTCATACCTTGACAAATATGATACTTTCTCAGTATCTGACTGTTCATGTAGAGCATCACGCCGTCATATTGATGAGGGTTGTGGTCACCTTGAAACAGAGATGTGTATTCAGATGGGCTCAGGTGCTGAGTACTATATTAAGACCGGAAGAGCTAGAGAAATAACAAGAGAAGAAGCCAAAGAGATTATCCATAATGCTGAACAGCTTGGTATGATGCACGAGATGCCACATACGGAGGAACTTGGCGAAGCTTTCGCTATATGTAACTGTTGTGGATGTTCATGTTTCTCAATGCGTGTTGCTTCAATGTTTAAAACACCAGATGCAATTCGTTCAAACTATACAGCAAAAGTTAATCCTAAAAACTGTGTTGCGTGTGGCCAGTGTGTTGAAAACTGTCCAGTAAATGCTATTCAATTAGGTCAAAAATTATGTGCTAAAACTCCACTTCCAGAGAAAAAAGAGCGTACCGCAAGAGACCATATGTGGAGTATAAAAGACTACAATTTAGATTATCGTGAAAATAGACAAAACGTTTGTGAAGAAGGAACATCACCATGTAAGACAGCATGTCCAGCACATATTGCTGTTCAGGGATATATTAAACTTGCAAGCCAGGGTAAATATATGGAAGCTCTTGAACTTATTAAGAAAGAAAATCCATTCCCAGCAGTATGTGGACGTATTTGTCCTCATGGATGTGAGAGTGAATGTACACGTGGTGAGATTGATGAGCCAATCGCTATTGATGAGATAAAGAAATTTATTGCGGATCAAGAACTTGACAGTGACAAACGTTTCATTCCAGAAAGACGTCACGAATATGGCAAGAAGATTGGTATTGTAGGTGCAGGACCTGCAGGCTTGTCATGTGCATATTATCTTGCTATTGACGGATATAAAGTAACAGTATTTGAAAAAGAAGATAAATTAGGTGGAATGCTTACACTTGGAATTCCATCATTCAGACTTGAAAAAGATATCGTAGAAGCAGAAATCGATATTTTAAAAGAGATGGGTGTTGAATTTAAGACGGGCGTAGAAGTTGGCAAAGATATCACATTAGACGATCTTAGAAAAGATGGATACGAAGGATTCTATCTTGCAATTGGAGCACAGGGTGGAAGAAAACTTGGCATTGAAGGTGAAGACGCTGATGGCGTTATTACAGGTGTAGAATTTCTTAGAAATGTAAATCTTGGCAAAGATGTTAAGCTTCCTAAAAGAGCTATTGTAATTGGTGGTGGAAATGTAGCAATTGATGTTGCACGTACAGCATCAAGAACAGGAGCAACTGATGTGAAAATGTTCTGCCTTGAATCAAGAGAAGAAATGCCAGCGCTTGTTGAAGAAATTGAAGAGACATTAGAAGAAGGAATTACAATCGGAAACGGTTGGGGACCAAAACGTATCGTTGTAGAAAACGGCAAAGTTACAGGTGTTGAATTTAAAAAATGTACTTCAGTATTTAATTCAGACGGTCGTTTCGCACCAGAATATGATGAAAACGATACAATGATCGTTGAAACTGATGTAGTACTTCTTTCAATTGGACAGTCAATTGAATGGGGCAGCCTTCTTGATGGAAGTAAAGTTGAACTTAACCGTAACAATACCGCAAAAGCCGATGGACTTACTTATCAGACGGCAGAGAAAGATGTATTTGTTGGTGGTGATGCCTTTACTGGACCTAAGTTTGCGATTAATGCTATTTCAGCGGGTAAAGAAGCAGCTATATCACTTCATAGATTTGTACAGCCAGGACAGAGTCTAACACTTGGACGTGACAGAAGAGAATATCATATGTTTGATAAAGACAACGTTGTTATAGAAGGCTTTGATAATGTTCCACGTCAGATAATTGGACATAATCCAGAAGCTAAAAATTCATTTAAAGATGACCGTGTTACATTTACTGAAGAGCAGATGAAAAAAGAGACGGAAAGATGTCTTGGATGTGGTGCTGCTAAAGTTGATGCGTACATGTGTGTGGGTTGCGGACAGTGTACAACAAAATGTAAATTTGACGCTATTCAACTTATAAAAACAGGACATTCTGTGCCAGACACATATGAAAAGCTTCCAATGAAGATGGCTGCTAATGCAATTAAACGTGCAGGAAAGATTGTTGCAACAGGTGTTAAAGAACTTGGCAAATAATATTATAGAGCGGAGAAAAAACTATGCATGAACTTGGAGTAATTAGTTCCATGGTAAAAACAATTGAACAAATCATAAAAGAAGATGGATATACGAAAGTGGAGAAAATTGTGCTTGAAGTTGGGGAGCTTTCGGGAGTAGTTCCACACTATATGGAAGTGTGCTTTCCAGCGGCGGTATACAAAACTTTTATGGAAGACAGCGTTCTTGAAATGGAAACAATTCCGGGAATAGTAAAGTGTAAAGACTGCGCAAAGGAATTTAATGCCATGGCACACGATTTCACATGTCCTCACTGTGGTGGTCATGATATGGAGATATTATCTGGAAATGATGTAATGATAAAAGAAATACTGTGTAGTTAAAAAGTTGCTCAAGTAAAACTGTGTGGTTTTATAAAAAATGGCTTGAATAACGACTCGACTAACCCTATCTATAGCTTAAAGCTTAGAGGTTTAGTCGAGTTTTCTAATTAATTTAGATGTAACTGTTTTATTTTAATGATGCTATTAATCACTTATACTTATTCTTTATATGATTTGTTTGAGAATAAAAAGGTGGCGTCATTAAAGTTGTCGTATAATTAATACAAGATGAAAATTAATAGTAGAAGAAAACTCTTGGTTTTTAATATTATCATTATTGCGATTATTATGATTTCAATATCTTTCTTTTCTAAGCGAGTTTTACAACAAGAGGAAGAGGATAATCGCTATAATTTTATGAAAAATGTAGAGTCAATGAAAAAGATTGCCAAGAATTATCTTATTAGCGAACAGGGTTATGTTGATAACTGGGCTTATTATATTTCCAGTAATGATATGACACTAGATGAAGCTTGGAGTTTTTTAAAGAGTATTAATACTAACGAAAAGCGTATGGCTCATATTGTTGATATGGATACTTTTGAAGCATATACAACTTATTATGATGGTATCTATTCAATTGCCACTTATAAACAATTAGCGTCAAAACATACAAGTGACTTGTTTGAAGAAACGCTTGATAAGATGATGAAAAGAGAATATGGTGATGATACTCTAGTTGTCTTGGGCAAATATTTATTACAAGAAAAGTTATCTGATGGTATAGCTCTAGGACATAAGATTAAGTTAAAAGATAAGAATTATCTATTATTAAGGGTTCTTCCAAGTAATGAAATAAGTAATTTCTGGACTCTTTCTTCTGATTATTCTGATGGAGTCATGGGTTTGATGAATAAAGATGGTAACTATGTTATTAAGCCTATTTCAACTGATGGCGATTCTTTTATTGCGGATATCATTAAAAATAATCCTATAGAAGAGTTGGAATTAAGAGGTTTAAAAGGAACGTTCGAATATAAAGATCTAAAGGGTAGAGAATATCTTTGGTACTATTCAGCCTTTGCGGATAACCCAGACCTTTATATTTTAGGCGGTGTATCATTAGCCAGTTTAAAAAGTAATGATATTATCGTTTACGGAGCTTTTGCGACCATTTTATTATTAATTATCTTAATTATATGTGATGCTTTCTTTGTCCGCAGCATTAACAAGAAATTAGAGACTGCCTTATATGAAGCTAATAAGGCTAACAAGGCTAAGACTGACTTCTTGTCTGCTATGTCTCATGATATAAGAACACCGATGAATATTGCCATGGGTATGACTTCTTTAGCTTATAAGAATAGTGATTCTAATGATGTTAAGGATTATTTAAAGAAGTCTATGGTGGCTGGTAAACAATTATTGACTTTAATCAATGATATCTTGGATATTTCTAAGATTGAATCTGGTAAATTATATATTAATTCTAATGCGATTGGTCTTAAGGACTTTGGTAATCAATTAAAGGATTTGATGTTGCCTTATGCTAAGGAAAAGGATATTGAATTATCTTATGAATATGATAATTTAGATGATACTTATGTGATTGGTGATGAAACAAGACTTAATCAGGTATGTGTCAACTTGTTATCTAATGCGATAAAGTATACCCCAAAGGGTAAAAAGGTCTTTTATTCACTAAGTGCTATTAAAGAAAATGAATTGTGTAAATTAGTCTTTGTCGTAAAGGATGAAGGAATAGGCATGAGTGAAGAGTTTCAAAAGACTATGTATAACTCATTTACAAGGGCTATTGATTCAAGAACTAATTCTAAGACCAGTGGTACAGGACTTGGTTTAACAATTACTAAGCGTATAGTTGACTTATTAGAAGGAGATATCGAATGTGTAAGTAAACTTAATGAGGGTACAACTTTTAGGGTAACTTTCAAGATGCCTTTGACTAATGTGATAACTGATGTTAAAGATAATGATGATAAATCAATTAAAGGGATTAAAGTAATGGTTGTTGAAGACAATGACTTAAACTTTGAAATTGTTGATGCCTTATTAAATGAACAAGGATGCATTACTAAACGTTGTGTTAATGGCAAGGAATGTGTCGATGAATATAATGGTGATTATGATGTTATTTTGATGGACATTCAAATGCCAGTAATGAATGGCTACAAGGCTTGTGAGGCATTAAGAGAAAAGGGCGTGATAACACCGATTATTGCGATGAGTGCTGATGCCTTTGCGGATGATGTGGCAAGATGTTTGAAATGTGGTATGAATGATCATGTTTCTAAGCCAATTAATGCTGAAAAGTTGTTTGATGCGATAAGGAAGGTTATTTAGATGAATGATGAATTAAGAATAAAGGAATTAAGAGATTTAATTACCAAGTGTAATTATGAATATCATGTTTTAGATAAGCCAACGATGCTTGATAGTGAATATGATATGTTATTTAGAGAGCTTGAGGAATTAGAGGCTAAGCATCCTGAACTTTATGATCCTGCTAGTCCTACTAATAAGGTTGGCTATTCTATTATTGATTCTTTTAATAAGGTTACTCATACTAAACCGATGTTATCCTTAGGTGATGTCTTTTCTTATGATGAACTAAGACAATGGTCTAAAAAGATTACTGATATTTATCCAAGTGTTGAATATTGTGTTGAATATAAGATTGATGGTTTGGCAATGTCTTTGATTTATGAAGATGGCCTTTTAAAACAAGCTGTTACAAGAGGCGATGGTTTAGTAGGCGAGGATGTAACTAATAATGTTAAGACTATTAAGTCTATTCCTTTGAAGATTAACTATAAGCAACGTTATGATATTAGGGGTGAAGTATATATGCCTAAGGCTGCTTTCTATAGTTTGAATGCGAAAAGACGTGATAATGGCGAGGATGAGTTTGCCAATCCTAGAAATGCAGCTGCTGGTTCTATTAGACAATTAGATTCAAGTATTGCGGCATCTAGAGGTTTAAATGGCTTCTGGTATCATGTACCAGATGATATAAATGCTTCTACTCATTATGATTCATTGATGTATGCGAAAAAGCTTGGCTTTAGAGTAAATGATACGATGCGTCTTTGTGATAATATCGAGGATGTTATTAAGGTGATTGATGATACAGCTAAGATTCGTGATGAATTACCTTATGAAATAGATGGCATGGTAATTAAGGTTAATAGTTATGCTATGCAAAAGGAACTAGGTTTTACATCACGTATTCCTAAGTGGGCAATTGCTTATAAGTTCCCAGCAGAAGAGGTGAGAACTAAGGTAGAAGATATCTTTATTACAGTTGGTAGAACTGGTAAGTGTACTCCTAACGCAAAGTTTTCTCCTGTTAAGTGTGCAGGCACTACTATTGGCTATGCGACACTTCATAATGAAGACTACATCAAGGAAAAGGATATCAGAGTAGGTGATACGATTATTGTACGTAAGGCTGGTGATATCATTCCTGAGGTTGTAAGAAGTGTTAAAGATAATAGGGATGGTAGTCAAGTACCTTATATTTTCCCAGATACATGTCCTGTGTGTGGTGGCAAGTTATATCGTTTTGAAGATGAGGCAGCACATTTTTGTATCAATAGTGATTGTCCTGCAAGACTTGTGTTTGGTATTGCACATTTTGCCAGCAGAGATGCGATGAATATTGATGGACTAGGTGAAAAGAAGGTGGAGACTTTCTTTAATCATGGCATTTTAAGTAGTTTTGAGGATATTTATAAATTATTTAATAAGAAAGATATTATCTTAAATATTGATAAGTTTGGTCTAAAGTCTTATGAAAACTTGGTGAAAGCTATTGAAAATTCTAAGAAGAATTCTCTAGAAAAGCTATTATTTGGCTTAGGTATTAGACAAGTTGGCGAGAAGGCTGCTAAGATTTTAGCTTCTAATTTTAAGAATATGGATAATCTAATGAAGGCTACAGTCGAGGATTTAAGTAATATCAAGGATATTGGCCCAATTACAGCTGAGGGTATTGTTGATTATTTTAGTGATGAGAATAATGCGAAAATGATTGAACAGCTCAAGTTGTTTGGTTTGAATATGAATTATATTGATAATTCAGTTGAATCTAATAGCCCATTTAAAGATAAGACAGTTGTTTTAACTGGTACTTTAACAATCTATACTCGTAAACAGGCTAGTGAGATGTTAGAGAATCTAGGGGCACATTGTGCAAGTAGTGTTTCTAAGAATACTGATTATGTAATATATGGTGAAAGTGCTGGTTCTAAGCTTACAAAGGCTAAAGAATTAGGTGTTAGCACAATAAGCGAAGAAGAATTTGTAAACATGCTATAATTGATGGGTATGGAAAAAGAAGAGATTAAAATTTTAGCTAACAAATTGATGTTTGATGTAAGTGATAAAGAAGCTGAAGATATCGCTAATGATTTTGGCATGTTGGAGAAAATGCTAAGTTTTTTTGATGAGATTGATACTAGCGGTGTTGAAGAAATGATTTATCCTTTTGATGATGAAACTGCTTATTTTAGAGAGGATGAGGTAACTAATGTCCTAAGCCAAAAGGATGCTTTGGCTAATGCGCCAAAACAAATTTCAGGGCATGTTATAGTTCCTAGGGTACTTAAATAATGAGATTTGAAAATGTATGTAGTACAAAAGAAGCTTATGATAAGGTTTTAGCCGTTAATGAAAAGCTAAACTGTGTAGTTACTCCTATTGAGCCTAATAAAGAGGGCATTGCGATTGGTATTAAGGATAACGTATGTACTAAGGGTGTTTTAACTACTGCTTCATGTAAGATTCTTGAAAATTATGTTCCTGTTTATAATGCGACTATTATGGACAAGTTAGAGGCTAATGGTTTTGTGCCTGTTTGTAAGGCTTCTATGGATGAACTTGCAATGGGTGGTACTAACTTAACTGCTGTTACAGGTCCTGTTAGAAACCCATATGATTTAAATAGAATTTCTGGTGGTTCTTCTGGTGGCAGTGCGGTTCTTGTCGCTTCTGGTGCTTTAAGTTGTGCTATTGGTAGTGATACAGGTGACTCTATTAGAAAACCAGCTTCATATTGTGGTGTTGTTGGTGTTAAGCCAACTTATGGTCGTATTTCTAGATATGGTATTATCCCTTATGCATCTTCTTTAGATCATGTGGGTTATTTTACAACTTGTATTGATGATGCATGTAAGATGCTTGAAGTATTGGCAGGTAGAGATGATAAGGATATGACTTCTAGTTATAAGGAAGTTTTACCTTACTTAAGTAATCTAAATGCTGATGTTAAGGGTAAGAAGGTTTTGGTGTTTAAGAATGTCGTTGATGCGATTTCTAATAATGATGTAAAGGACTTGTTTAACAAGGTAGTTGAAGGTTTAAAGGCCGATGGTGCTATCGTTAAGGAAGTTACTTTTGATGAAAAGTTAATGAAGGCTATTCTTCCTACTTACTATATTATTGCCAATGCTGAGGCTACTGCTAATCATTCTAATTTAGATGGTATCAATTTTGGTAGAAGAGCTGATGGTAGGACCATGGAAGAGATTATGATTAATTCTCGTAGTGAAGGTTTTGGTCCTTGGATTAAGAAGAGATTTGTGTTTGGTTCTTATGCGCTATTTGAAGAGAATCAAGAGAGAATCTTAAAGAAGGCTCATAAGATTAGAAGATTAATCGTTGATGAAATAATGAGAGAATTAAAAGAGGCTGATGTGTTAATTGCACCAGCTGCACCTAGTGTTGCGCCACTAATTGATGGTACAAGTACTGATGAATTATCTTTAGAATATTTGATTGCAGATAATCATATGGTTATTGGTAATTTTGGTGGTTTACCTTCTTTAACTTTGCCTATGGGTTTAGTTGGCGGTTTACCGGTTGGTGTTAATGTTACTGCTAATCCTTTTGATGAGCAGACAATGTTTGATTTATCTAAGGCGATTGAAAATAGAACTGGTCTTATGGGTATGACAAAGGAGGATTTTTAATATGGAATATGATGTAGTTGTTGGTATTGAAATTCACCTTGAGTTAAATACGCTTACTAAGATGTTCTCTGGTGCTCCTTATAAGTTTAAACAAGAGGCTAATACTTGTACTAATGAGGTAGACTTGGGTATGCCTGGTACTTTGCCTTGTTTAAATAAGGGTGCTGTAAAGAAGGCTATTGCCTTATGTAGTGCACTACATATGGATATTGATACTTTGGTTAAGTTTGATCGTAAGAATTATTACTATAGTGACTTGCCTAAGGGTTTCCAAATTACACAACAGTTTCATCCAATTGGTTCTAATGGTTATATCGATATTTATTTAAATAATGAATATAAGCGTATTAGAATTAATCGTTGTCATATGGAAGAGGATACTGCGAAACAGTTCCATTTAAATGATTTTACTTTGATTGACTACAACAGAAGTGGTGTTCCTTTGTGTGAAATTGTTTCTGAGCCAGATATTACAAGTGGTATTGAGGCTCAATTGTATGTTGAAAAATTAAGACAAACTTTTGAGTATCTTGGTATTTCTGATGCGAAGATGGAAGAGGGTGAGATGCGTTGTGATGTCAATGTATCTATTATGCCTAAGGGTTCTAAGGTCTTTGGCACTAAGGTAGAGATTAAGAACTTGAATAGTATTGCCAATGTTAAGGAAGCTATCGATTATGAAGTTAAAAGACAGGCTGAAGTATTAAAGAGTGGCGAGGCTGTTGTTCAAGAAACTAGACGTTTTGATGAAAAGACAATGTCTACTGTAAGTATGCGTAAGAAAGAGGGCAGTGTTGACTATAAGTACTTCCCTGAGCCAAATATCCCGCCTGTTCGTATTCCTCAATCTATGATTGATGAAGTTTTAGCTAATATGCCTGAGCTTCCTGATACTAAGTTAAAAAGATATTTAGGTGAATATAAGTTAAACGAATATGATGCTTCTATCATTTTGGCTAATAAGGAATTGGCTAATTACTTTGATAAGGCTATGAATACTGCCACTAATCCAAAGAGTTTATGTAATTTATTGACTAGTGAATTAGCTGGTTTATTGGCTAAGAATAGTTTGGATATTACTGCTTCTCCTGTTTCTTATGATAATCTAGCAATGTTGTCTAATATCTTAGATAAGGGTGAGATTTCTAGTAAGCAGGGTAAGGTGGTGCTTGAGGAAATGTTTAATACTTCTAAGTCACCTAAAGAGATTATTGAGGAAAAGGGTATGAAGCAAGTTTCTAATGAAGACGAAATCTTGAAGATTGTTACTGAAGTATTGGATGAGAATCCTCAATCAATTGTTGACTTTAAGAATGGTAAAGACAGAGCGTTAGGTTTTATGGTTGGCCAGGTTATGAAGAAGTCTAAGGGTCAGGCTAATCCAAAGCTTGCGAGTGATTTGTTGACTAAGGAGTTATCTAAAAGATAAAATATAGCTTATGGAAAAGGTTAATAAGAAAGAAAAACAAGTTAAGGGTAAAAAGAAATTATCTAAGGGTGCTTTGGTATTAATTATTTCGTTAATTATTATTTTGATTCCTTGTTTAATTTTTGGTGGTATTTTAATTTCTGCCGCCTTAGAAAGTGGTAAACCAGTTGATGGTAATCGTTTTAAGGGCGATTTAAATCCAGCTATCACAAGTTCTAATACAAGCAGTATTAAAAATAGCATTGAGGCCCTAAGTGGTGTTGAAAAGTGTGATATCGAGCTTACTTCTGCTCAATATCGTGTGAATGTAGATACAGTTGATACTTTAACTGATAAGCAAATCGAAGACTTATGTGTTGATATTTACAATATCGTTAATAAGGAACTGCCAATGGCTACTTATTTTACAGCTTCAAGTTCTGAGAAGATGTATGATTTAGCTGTTAATGTCTACAACAAGATTGATGATGATAATATCTATTACATTTTGACTAAGAATTCTAAGATGGATACTTATTCAGTTCAATGTGTATCAAGTGCTGTTGATGAAGAACTTGCTTCTGATTTAAGAGGTGAGAATGATATTGAAGAGCCTACAGAAAAGGATGATGATGCCTCATAGTTATATGAGGCTTTTTTCTCATGAAGAATGAAATTATAAGACTTGAATGTG
This sequence comes from uncultured Solobacterium sp., assembly GCA_900546285.1. Taxonomy (GTDB): domain Bacteria; phylum Bacillota_I; class Bacilli_A; order Erysipelotrichales; family Erysipelotrichaceae; genus Colivicinus. The sequence goes on from URCJ01000001.1 coordinate 117,623, forward strand.
TTGATATAACAGTAGATGGCCAAGGCGTTTGTAAAAAGGATGGATTGGTCGTTTTTGTCAAGGAAATGATTCCAGGTGAAGTAGCTGATGTTAAGATTATCGCCAATAAGAAGACATTAGCCTTTGGTATTATTGACAAGCTTTTAGTAGCAAGCCCACATCGTATCAAACCAGATTGCCCAATTAGCCATAAGTGTGGTGGTTGCGATTATCGTTATATCTCTTATGATTATCAATTAGAACTTAAGAAACAAATATTAGTTTCGACTTATAAGAATGCTGATTTAGATGTAAAGATTCATGATGTTTTAGGAAGTGATGATCCTTTCTTCTATCGTAATAAGGTGCAGGTTCCAGTTAGGGATCATAAGTTTGGTTTCTATCGTAAATTCTCAAATGATATTGTTGAATTTGATAAGTGTTATGTTCAAACTGAATTATCTAATACTATCTTTGATGATATTAAAAATAGCTTATTAAATAAGAAGATTGATCAATACTTCAGACATATTTTGATTAAGCATGCTAGGGGTACTGATGAGGTGATGGTTGGCTTTATTGTTAAGGACTTTAATATTCCTAAGATTGATGAAGTCACAAACGAACTTACTACAAAATATAGTCAAATAAAGTCGGTTATTTTAAATTTAAATACTCGTAATGATAATGTTATCTTGGGCGATGAAGAAAAGATTTTGTTTGGTAGAGAATATATCGTGGATGAATTTGATGGTTTAAAGTTTAAGATTTCATTAAAGTCTTTCTATCAAATTAATTATCACCAGATGCAAAAGCTATATGCAACTGCAAGAGATTTGGCTAATGTGAATAAGGAAACAAGACTATTGGACTTATTCTCTGGCATCGGTACTATTTCTTTATATATGGCCAAGTATTGTAAGGAAGTAACTGGTGTCGAGATTGTTAAGGCTGCTGTTGAAAATGCTAAGGATAATGCGAAACTAAATAATATTACTAATGCGACTTTCTATTTAGATGATGCAAGATGTGATTTAAGTAAGTATTTAAAGGATAAGGATGTTCTTATTGTCGATCCTCCAAGAAAGGGTTTAAGTAAGGAATTAATCGATTCAATTATCAAAACAAATATTGAGAAGATTATCTATATTTCATGTAATCCTGCTACTCAAGCAAGAGATTTAAATTTATTTAAGGAACACTATAATTTCAGTGATATTTATCCTGTTGACATGTTCCCATTTACTACTTCTTGTGAGACTGTCTGTTTGTTGAGCAAGTAATTTTTCTAAAAACTAACTGCTTCAAGCATAAGATGTCGAGACGTCTATTCTTTTGTCCCAACTAAAATAAAAGCCGGATGATTATATTAATGTCACGATTGAACTTGATGATGTAGATATAACATCTGCAAAGACTAAGGCAACATATGATGAGATAATGAAGTATGTGGCTGAACATAATTCCGGCATGAAGGCTTCCGATCTGTATATCTTACAGGTAAAGAGAAAATGCGGAATTGAGGTTGGAAAGAATTATAATTTACCTAAAAATGAAGATAGCAGGCAACCGCAGTGTCCAGAAGATAAAGAGAGTGCAATTGTGGAGGCATTGAAGC
>URCJ01000002.1 GCA_900546285.1 uncultured Solobacterium sp.
TGATCCAGCCGCACCTTCCGATACGGCTACCTTGTTACGACTTCACCCCAATCATCGGCCCCACCTTAGACGGCTGGCTCCTTACGGTTACCCCACCGGCTTCGGGTGTTACCAACTTTCGTGGTGTGACGGGCGGTGTGTACAAGGCCCGGGAACGTATTCACCGCAGTATGCTGACCTGCGATTACTAGCGATTCCGACTTCATGCAGGCGAGTTGCAGCCTGCAATCCGAACTGAGATCGGGTTTCTGGGGTTTGCTCTGCCTCACGGCTTCGCTTCCCTCTGTTGCCGACCATTGTAGTACGTGTGTAGCCCAAGACATAAGGGGCATGATGACTTGACGTCATCCCCGCCTTCCTCCAAGTTGTCCTTGGCAGTCTCCTATGAGTCCCCGGCATTACCCGCTGGTAACATAGGATAGGGGTTGCGCTCGTTGCGGGACTTAACCCAACATCTCACGACACGAGCTGACGACAGCCATGCACCACCTGTTTTCATGTCCCCGAAGGGAAAGCTCCATCTCTGAAGCGGTCATTCAATGTCAAGCCTTGGTAAGGTTCTTCGCGTTGCGTCGAATTAAACCACATACTCCACCGCTTGTGCGGGGCCCCGTCAATTCCTTTAAGTTTCACACTTGCGTGCATACTCCTCAGGCGGAGTACTTAATGCGTTAGCTGCGACACTGAAAATCCAACATCTAGTACTCATCGTTTAGGGCGTGGACTACTAGGGTATCTAATCCTATTTGCTCCCCACGCTTTCGTGCCTGAGCGTCAGTTACAGACCAGGTAACCGCCTTCGCCGCTGGTGTTCCTCCATATATCTACGCATTTTACCGCTACACATGGAATTCCATTACCCTCTTCTGCACTCTAGATTGCCAGTATTTAAGGCTATATTGGGTTGAGCCCAACGCTTTCACCTCGAACTTAACAATCCGCCTGCGCACCCTTTACGCCCAATAAATCCGGATAACGCTTGCCACCTACGTATTACCGCGGCTGCTGGCACGTAGTAAGCCGTGACTTTCTAGTAAAGTACCGTCACTATAGAAACATTTCCTTTTCTATACATTCTTCCTTTACAACAGAGCTTTACAACCCGAAGGCCTTCATCACTCACGCGGCGTTGCTCGGTCAGAGTTTCCTCCATTGCCGAAAATTCCTTACTGCTGCCTCCCGTAGGAGTCTGGGCCGTGTCTCAGTCCCAATGTGGCTGTTCATCCTCTCAGACCAGCTATGTATCATCGCCTTGGTGGGCTTTTATCTCACCAACTAGCTAATACAGCATAAGCCCATCCCATGGTGTTGGATACCCAACTTTAATAATACTAAGATGCCTTTGTATTACCTATCCGGTATTAGCACTCATTTCTAAGTGTTATCCCAGTCCTTGGGGCAAGTTGCCTATGTATTACTCACCCGTTCGCCACTAACATTAAAAGTGCAAGCACTTTTAATGTTCGTTCGACTTGCATGTATTAAGCACGCCGCCAGCGTTCATCCTGAGCCAGGATCAAACTCTCCGTTTGAAATGACTCTTTTTTTATTATAGTTTTATTAAATAAAACTTAAGTATAATTTAAATGAATTGACGTTTATTGTTTAATTAATTCTTATTCAGTTTTCAAAGATCAAGTTGCACCTTTTTGTTTATCTCAAACGGTGCCTATTAATACTAACAAATCTGCCAACCCATTGCAAGTATTTTTTGAAACTTTTTTAAATTTTTTTGATAATTTTTCTATTTTCCTGTAAAACCTCGCATTTATTTATTAATAAGCTATAATTTTCATTGGAAAGAAGGAATATATGATCTTAGAAACTATTAATGAAAATTTATTGGAATTAGCTAAAGAATCTGATAAAGAACTTGAACCTATCTATAAACAAATAGAAGATACATGTTTATATAACTCAAATAGAATTCTATCTGCTTTTATAGAAAATAATGTTTCTTATTCAGACTTTGCAGAAGTCAATGGCTATGGCAATTATGATGAAGGAAGAGATAAACTTGAAAAAATCTTCGCTACAGTACTTGGGTGTGAAGACGCGCTTGTAAGACCTCATATTATGAGTGGTACAAACGCCCTATACCTTACATTCTCATCTCTTTTAAAACATGGCGATACTTTCATTTCTATTACTGGAACACCATACGATTCTTTACAAGAAATGATTGGTCTTATTGGAAATTCAACCCAATCACTAAAAGCTTATGGCGTTAAGTATGAACAAATTGATCTTATCAATAACGACTTTGACATCAATTCAATTGTTGAACGACTAAAAAAGAAAGATGTAAAACTAGTTGAAATTCAAAGATCTCGTGGTTATTCTTCAAGAGACTCATTAACTATTGAAAAAATCGAAAGAGCAATCAAAGCAATTAGAGAAGTAAATGGCGAAGTAATCATCATGGTCGATAACTGTTATGGCGAACTTGTTGAAAAACAAGAACCAGGACATATTGGCGCCGATGTGGTTGTAGGTTCACTTATGAAAAATCTTGGTGGTGGTGTTGCTTCAACCGGTGGTTATGTTGCAGGTAGAAAAGATTTGATTGAAATGGTAGCTGATAGATTAACATCCCCAGGCATCGGTAAAGACTTAGGTGCTAACTTCAACTTAAACAATTCATTCTTTAAAGGAATATTCATGGCACCTAGTGCTGTAAAGAACGCTCTACAAACAGCAGTCTTTACATCTTATATGCTAGAAAAACTAGGATATGAAAATATCTCTCCTAGATATAACGAATATAGAACCGATATCATCCAAACAATCGGCCTAGGCAATAAAGATAACCTTGTTAAATTTACTCAAGGTATTCAAGCAGCATCTCCAATCGATTCATTTGTAAGAGTACTGCCAGCACCAATGCCAGGTTATCCATTTGATGAAGTAATGGCAGCAGGTAGCTTTACTCAAGGAAGTACCATTGAATTAAGTGCTGATGCTCCTGTTATCGAACCATATGTTTTATTCCTACAAGGAAGTTTAACTTTAGAGTATGGTAAAATTTCTATCCTAAAAGCATTAACTTCTATGCAAAACGACTAAAGGGATCATAAGATCCCTTTTAATTTGAATTTGTTTGGCCACCATCAATTCTAATTATTGAATTATTAATATAATCAGCCTTATCAGAAACCAAGAAACTAACTAAATTAGCCACTTCCTCTGGCTTCCCGTATCTTTTGAGTAATATCTTATCGCATTCTTCTTTCAAGAATTCTTCATCATATCCATCCAGTTCACTTTCAGTCCCAATAAAACCTGGAGCCACACAGTTGACATGAATGTAAGGAGCGCCTTGCATTGCCATATTATGAGTAAGTGATATAACCGCAGCCTTACTAGCATCATAATCAATGCTCATTGGATAATAAGTATTAATTCCATTAGTACTAGAAATATTGATAACTCTACCATATTCCTGTTTTAACATTTTCTTATAAGCTCGCTTAAATGTATTAAAATATCCAACGACATTAACATCTAAAAGTCTTAAGAACTCTTCACTGGTTTTTAAATTAAATAAATTTGCATAATCAACTGCTGCATTATTAACTAAAACACTGACATTACCAAGCTCTTTTTCGACATTATCAAACATGAAATCTACTTCATCAGCCTTAGATACATCGCACTTAATTGCCAAACATTTTACAGCATACTTATCAATAATTTCATTCTTTAATTTAAACGCTAATTCACTTGATGATAAATAATTTATTACTACATCATAGCCATCACTTGCCAATTTTTCTACAATAGCTCTGCCAATGCCCTTGGCCGAACCTGTAACTAATGCTATTTTATTCATCTTATAAAAAAGAGCTTATTAATTAAGCTCTTGAAGAATACTCACCATCAGCAGAAGTAACTAAAATCTTTTCACCTTGCTCAATAAATTGAGGAACTCTTAATGAAAGACCAGTTTCTGTAAGTGCATCCTTAGTTTGTGTAGAAGGAGCACCCTTGATTGCAGGTGTTGTTTCTACAACAGTTAGTTCAACCTTATCAGGAACAGAAATAGTTAATACATCACCTTCAAAAATTTGAAGCATAACAGTCATACCTTCTAGTAAGAAATACTTATTGAAACCAACCTTGTTTTCATCTAACTCATAAGTTTCAAAAGTTTCCATATCCATAAAATAATAAATATCACCTGCAGAATAAGAATATTGAGCAGCTTTCTTCTCAATCATCGCAGCTTCAAACTTTGTAGACGCATTAAAATTTCTTTCTTGAGTAGAACCTGTCTTTAAGTTCTTCATCTTAGTCTTTAAAATTGCAGCACCCTTGCCAGGTTTAACATGCATAAAATCAATAACTTGCCATGGATCACCATCAACCATAACAGTTAATCCAGTTTTAAAATCACCAGCTTCAATTGCCATAAAAATAATACTCCATTTCTTTAACTCACTTTAAATTGTAACAATTCATATACCTTTTTACAAACTAAAACAAAGTCTTTTGTTCATTATGTTCTTTAATATAACGAGTCCACTTAATATAACCATAAGTTGTATTTGTAAAATAACCAAGCTTTAATACCAATAGAACATATTGACCAGCTAAGATATTTATAACAGCTTCCAAGAAAGCACAAATATACCATGCAATCCATTGTTCTCTTAGTCTAAAGAAAATAAACAAACCATTACATACACCAACTGCACTAGCACACGCATCAATATAAGTAATAATAGTCATTAACTTTTGATCACCATTTAAGAAATCAGTCTTAATATCCAAACCACTTAAGAAATAACCAACACCAAATGTCCAAATGATTATGCCCAAAATAATAAGCACTTCTTGATAACCCTTAAGTCTTCTAACTGCAGTTAGTTCATCATCTTCATCATCCTTATGTTTACTCCAGTTAATATAACTCAAGATATCAATTGGCAACCAGAAGAACAATGTAGTCGCAATTGTCGCAAAACGATACATCAATACAACACAAGTTAAAATCTCTGTAATTTCAACAACAACCGAAACCAAGAAATTATAACGAGATTGTTTAGAAATCAACAATTCACATAAGATATTTAAGAAGGTATCTAATAGATACAACAACATGATGATGATGCCGTTAACACCATTTGCACCCTCTTCTGGGAATAAGACAGCCACAATAGTTGCCAACAACATAATTGACACAAACCATGACTTCTCGTAAGTTGTGAATGACTTAGAGAAATAATAAACAATCCAAACTGATAAAGCTAAGATAACACAGGCGATAGAGGCATTAAACAACTGCGCACATCTATTAGCCATTTCCTCTTTATAACCAAAAGCCAAATCATCCATGCTAGGATTTTCTTGTTCAAAACATAATGAAGTGCCATTATCTAATACATATTTATAAGCTTCAACTGTATCAACAACTTCACTTTCATCGCTATATTCTTTAACCAAAGAGTCTTCACCGTCACTATAAGTAATAGTACAAACAGTTGCATCTTCATCACATTCACTATCTTCATCTCTTGTTAATGTCACAGTACCAACATAAGATGCATTCTTATAATCATCGCTATTAATCTTATTTAAGCCAATAACACAAGTCGCAATTGAAACGACTAAAAGTAAACACATAGTAACAATTTCAATTGTCTTTAGTGTCTTATTTTCTTCTTTATATCCCTTAACTTTTTCTAACATTATCTAAACTTCTCTATTCTATCAATTGCTTTCTTTAACACATCCATACTAGACGCAATCGAAAATCTAATATAGTTATCCCATTTCTCACCAAAAGTAACACCTGGTGTTGCTACCACGCCTACTTTATCCAACAATTCATCACAAATCTCAATTGATTTTTTGCCACTAGCTTCAATATTTACCCAATAGTAGAAACTACATCTTGGAAGTCTTCCTTTAAAATAAGGATGCTTATTAATCTCATTATGAAAATAAGTCATACGTTCTTCTAGTGATTCACAATATGGTTCTATATGATCCCATGGGTGTTTATATATTTCCAATGCCCCATATTGTAATGGGGTTGATGTATTGGTGATTGTTTGTTGCGCAAACAAGGCCATTTTCTTAACAAGCTTTTTATTTGCTAAAGCATAGCCGAGTCTAAATCCGGTCATTGCGTGAGATTTGGAATAGCCATTAACTAAAACTAAACGTTCTTTTATATTCTTTTCACTTAAGAAAGAATGATGAACTTCTCCTTTATATACTAAACGATCATATACTTCATCAGAAATAATATAAGTATTTGGGTGTTTTAGTGCAATCTTACAAATACTTTCAACTTCATCTTTAGAAAACATAGAACCCGCTGGGTTGTTTGGTGAGTTCACCAAAATACACTTAGTTTTATCATTTACTGCTTCATCTAACTTTTCAATATTTAAACTTAGGTCATCATTTAAATCCACTACTTTGATGACAGCTTCAGGTTCAGCTAAAGCTATATTACTTGGATAACTCAAATAATATGGCGAAATAATGACAACCTCATCTTTTGGTTCTAATAAACAAGAAAGCGCAAAGTAACTAGCTGGTTTAACACCAGGGGCAATCATCACCTCATCGCCTATATATTCACAACCGTATATATTGTTTACATCCTGTGCTATCGCATCTCTTAATTCTTTAATTCCTTGGCTATTAGAATAATGTGTTTTTCCTTCTAACATAGCCTTGTATATGCCATCAATTACATATGTTGGCACTTTCATATCTGGCTCACCAACGCATAAAGATACAATATCTTTGCCATCTTTAATCATTTCGTCAGCTATATCGCTGTATTTGTGATTCAACGCCTCTTTGACATCACTTGTAAAATGCATATCTCCCTCTTAATTCTTTAATATTCAAGAATTTTTTAGCCTGTTTCTTAAATGAATCCAAATCCCCAGAAACATAAAATTCAACATTAGGCTCTTTACAACAATCATTATTAAGTTCATCAGCCAAAATGACACCACTATTAATTAATTTAACTTTATGATCAAAATACTTATCAATCTTTTCACTCAACAAAGGATAATGGGTACATCCTAGTATCAAAGTATCAATGCCCTTATCTTTTAACCCCTTAAGATATTCATCAATCGCTTCATCCATTTCCAAAGTATCAATCATATCTTTTTCAATCATAGGAGCAAATTTAGGACATGCTTGTTCATATACTTCATAGTCATTCAATTCCTTTTTAAACGCATGAGTATTAACAGTGGCACTTGTCGCAATTACCCCAATTTTATTATTAACAGTAGCTTTTTTAGCACCCAAGGCAGCTGCCTTAATGATGCCTACTATTTTCATATCATAATTTTTAACCAATTCACTTAAAACAGTAGAACTAATAGTTCCACAAGCTCCAATAATCACATCACATCCTTTAGACGCAAGAAAATCGATATCGTCCTTGCCATATTGTCTTAGGGTTGCTATATCCTTATCACCATAAGGTACTCTAGCTGTATCACCAAAATAAACAATTCTATCAAACGAATTATTTTTTAAAATTTCTCCTAAAACACTTAGACCGCCAAGTCCACTATCGAATATCCCTAATACCATCTAAAGTTTGTTCACTAACTCCTTAAAAATTCTTCCACGCTCTTCAAAATTCTTAAACTGATCATAACTTGAGCATGCAGGTGATAATAATACTACATCACCTTTTTTAGCTATGCTTGTTGCCTTATCTAAAGCCTCATCCATAGTTTCACACACAATCGCATCATCTTTTAACTCAGCCAATAGATGTTTTGTCTCACCAAAAGTAATCAAACATCCAATCTTATCAACTTCATTCTTTAGTGCATCGAATCCGGTGTGTTTATCATGACCACCAGCTAATAGAATAACCGGCTTATCAAAAGATCTTAAGGCAATAACTGTACTATCAGTATTTGTACCCTTTGAATCGTTATAATATTTAACACCATCTACTTCCTTTACAAATTCAATACGATGTTCAACACCCTTAAATGTTGTAATGACTTTGTTGATAATTTCAACACTAGCGCCTAATTTATAAGCTAAACAAGCAGCCATCATCGCATTAGCTAGATTATGTTTGCCAATAATCTTTAAGTCATTTTTATCAAATAATTCTTGGTCAAATAGATAAACCTTATCACCTTTTAAACATAAATCAGCTTTTTTGTCTAATGAGAAAGTAACAACTTTACACTTAATATCCTTACAATAATCTACACAGTTCTCATCATCAAGATTTAAGATGAACCAATCATCACCACTCATATTCTTGTACACCAAAGTCTTTGCCTTATAATAATCATCTAATGTATCAAAATAATCTAAATGATCTGGTGTTAAATTTGTAATAACAGCACACTTAGGATGGAAAGATGGTGCCCCTAATAATTGGAAAGCACTAATTTCTAACGCAATACGTGCATCTTCATCCTCATGTTCAAATACTATTTCACTTAAGGCAGTGCCAATATTACCACAAGCATAAGATTTAAATTCCTCTTTCAATATTTCATGAACTAAAGTAGTAATTGTCGTCTTACCATTAGTACCTGTAATAGCAGCTACCTTATAATTCTTCGCATAATTTAAAGCTAATTCGATTTCAGTAATAATCGGTATCTTCTCCTCTTCAAAAAAGACAACTAGTCTATTTGAATAAGGGATACCTGGATTCTTTACCACAAAGTCATAGGTATCATTAAATAAACAATCAGGATGACCGTTATCATAAACAGTTATACCTAATTTCTCCAGTTCTGATTTTTCTTTAACTTCTTTCGCATCAGTTAAAGTCACATCAAAACCTTTCTTATTAAGAAGCTTACAAGCCCAATAGCCGCTTCTTGCACAACCAATAACTAAAACCTTTTTCATACTTTATAAGTTTACCACCATACGCAAGTGGTTTAGAATGAAAGTATGTATTTAATTTTATTAGTATTACTTGTTATTATCATTATTTGTCTTTTTCTTATTAAAGAAACTTTTGTAAGAAATGATAAATTAGATACAACACCTGCTTGGTATGAATATATCAACGCTAATCAAGAAGGTAGAGAATATATCTATTCTTTAAATCCTGAAGACTTATATATTAATTCTTTTGATAATCTAAAACTACATGCCCTATTCATCAACAACAATACCAACAAGACTATCATTTGTGTTCATGGTTATAAGGCCAAGGATGGTCTTTATGATTTTGGCATGTCTGCTAAGTTTCTTAACAGTCTTGGCTACAACCTTTTATTTGTAGATAATAGAGCCCATGGTTTGTCACAAGGTAAATACATTGGCTTTGGTGTCTTAGATTCTGTTGATATTAATTCTTGGGTTGATTATCTTGTTACCAACATGAATCAAGAAACCATCATCTTGTATGGAATGTCGATGGGTGCTGCTACGGTCATGAACGCGCAAAATAACAAAGTAAAAGCCATCATCGCCGACTGCGGTTTTGCCTCAGGTTATGATGAGGTAGCTTATCAAATCAAGAAGATGTATCACCTTCCATCTTTTCCATTAGTTCCAATATCTAATATTCTTTTAAAATTATTAGCTAAATATTCACTTAAAGATAAAGAAGCTTATAAATCAATCAAAAACTACAAAAATAACCTTTTAATCATCCACGGTAGTAGAGACCATTTTGTCCCTACTAGTGATGCTTATAAGATATTTGATAATGCGACTTGTCATAAGAAAATATTAATAGTACCAGGTGCCAGCCATGCCAAGAGTTATTTAAAAGATACCAAGCTTTACGAAAAAACGGTAAGGGAGTTTTTAGATGAAATTGATTAATTCCTTATTAACAATCATGTTTCTAATTCAACCACTTTCTATCAAAGATGAATATGATTTAATCATCAATCAAATGTCATTAAGAGAAAAAGTAGGTCAGATGTTTTTTATAAGACTTGAGGCACTAGATCCTGACTATATCAGCGATGAATTAAGCGGCAAGTATATCAAACATGACATCTTAAATGATGAAATGATAGATACATATAATGAGTATCCATGTGGTGGTATAGTGCTTTTTGCGAAAAATTTAAATGATGAAAGACAACTTATCACCCTTACAAACAACATTCATAATCTAAATAATAGACCATTAATTTGTATCGATGAAGAAGGAGGCGTTGTTTCAAGAATTGCCAACTCAAATAAATTTAGAGTTAAGAAAACGCCCAACAGTAATACCCTAACAACATATGATGATGCCTATAAACAAGGATATTATATCGGTTCTTATTTAAAGAAATATCATATCGATATTGATTTTGCCCCTGTAGCTGATATCAACACCGATTCTCAAGATAACATCATAGGTGAAAGATCTTTTGGAGATAATCCAATTCTAGTTTCAACCATAGTCAATGCCTTCATCAGTGGTCTACATGACAACAATATCATCGCCTGTACTAAACATTTTCCAGGTCATGGTAATAGTAAAGATGATAGTCATTTAAATGAAGTTAATATTGAAGATACTTTAGAGATGTTAAAGGAAGAAGAGCTAGTCCCTTTTATCAACAACTTATATATTTCCGATATGGTTATGATTGGTCATATTAAAACACCAAATACCACAAATGATGATTTACCAGCTTCTTTATCAAAAGAAATTATCACCGATATTTTAAGAGATAATTATAAATATGATGGCCTTGTGATTACTGATTCATTTGAGATGGCAGCCATCACTAAATACTACACAAACCAAGAAGTTGCCCTAGGCGCAATTGATGCTGGAGTCGATATTTTGTTGATGCCGGAAAACTATAAAGAAGCTTTTGACACCATAATACAAGCAATTAATACTAATCAAATCAAAGAAGAAAGAATCAACGAATCAGTTAAAAGAATATTAAAACTTAAGACTAAATATAATCTCATAGAACCATATTCAATTATCTTTTCTAATGACTATTACTTTAAAAAGGATGATGATAAATAAAGTAAAGGAGCCCCCGCAGGAACCCCCTTGGTCGCAGGCCTTTTCAGGTTTCTGCAACTCGATCACTAGTCACATTAGACTTAAATATGTAGTCTTCGCCGATCTTTACTGTAGTCATTGTGGCTTTTCTATAAGAGAGCCATATTAAAATCATCAATTTAGGTGAATGCTTTTAAACTGCACTTTTTTATTATAAAGATGAAAAGAGACAGTATAGAAAGGAGACGCCTATGAATAAGAAAAGAACTGTCATTTGCTTATTTGTATTAACATTATTAACTATTGCTTTTACTCCTCTACACATCCATGGCAATACAATAACATGTGATAACTGTCAAAACACAATAACATATGATCCCGATAACATTGTATGTGAAGGCCAATTTATTACTTGTGATGTATGTCAAACAAGCACTTATGTTCCTGGTAATAAACATGATTATCATATTCAAAGCGAAACACCTGCAACATGCCAAGATGAAGGCACTGTTGTTGAACTATGTCGATATTGTCAGTATCGTAAACAAACAAATACTCCAAAGATAAATCACACTTGGAATAATATAGGTACAACACAGCCAACATGTACTGTAGCTGGTATCAAACAAGAAGAATGCACACAGTGTGGCCAAATTCGTAATAGTCCAATACCAGAACTTGGTCATAATTTTAGTGAAACAGTTATTAAAAATCCTACTTGCACCGAAAATGGTTTAACACAAAAAGCATGTACAAGATGTAATGAATCTAGCAATATCACAACTAATGCTCTTGGCCATAATTTTGCTAATTGGAACACTTCTAAACCCTCAACTTGCATAACCCAAGGTGAAGAAGTAAGAACATGCTCGCAATGCAACAAGAAAGAGTCGAGAATCATTAACGCATTAGGACATAACTTCGCAAACTGGAAAACCATAAAGAAAGTAACATGTACAGAAAATGGTAAAGATAGTCGTGCCTGCACTAGATGTAATAAAGAAGAAACTAAAACAGTCAAAGCTTTAAATCACAACTTCAGCGAATGGAAAACAATAAATGAACCCACATGTATTGATGATGGCATAGAAACAAGAACATGTTCACGTTGTAATAAAGAAGAAAACAATTCTATTAAAGCAATAGGCCATGAAATGACTAATATGGAACTTAAGAAAAATCCTACATGTATTGATAAAGGATATAAACAAGCCATATGTAAAAGATGTAATAAGGAACTTGGTGAAGATATAAATCCACTAGGTCATAACTTTTCAGAATTTGTAGTCATCAAAGAACCTTCATTAAACCAAAAAGGTTATAAAGAAAAGAAGTGTACTCGATGTAACAATATCTTAAGAGAAGAAATTCCTGCTTTAACTTTTATAGAATATGCTAAAGAAAACCCAACAACAGTCGCATTAACATCAATTGCCATTATTGGAGTTTCTACAGCTAGCATTTATTTCTTTCTAACCAAAAAAGCTGCCAAAACAGGGGTCAAACTTATTGGCAAATCATTAGTCGCAAAAACAAGTAGACAATTATTAAAAGAATTAGAAATAAAGACAATTGATCTTATCGCAACTGAAAATGAATATTCAAAAAGTTTAAGTGAAACGCTTAAGAAAATGCCAATGATTAAGTTCAACTTTGACAATATAGAAAATTATCAGGAATTAATAGAAGAACAAGATCCTGATTTAATCATCTTTGAATTATCAAACACAAACATCAATGAAATTAATGAATTTGAGGATATTAAAGTTTTAGTTATTGGTTCAAATGCTATCATTGATAATCACATTAACGAATTAATTCAATTAAAGAAAGATAAGACAATAGTCAATTACACTACTTATGATAAAAACATAACAACCACTATTCTATTGCCATTATATAAACCAGAGCTTGATATCGATAATAGTTTAGAAGGTCTAAGCCTTGTCCTATCAGTCTTTGGCTTAGAATGGGCAGCCAATATCTTAGATTTATTATCATCAGGAAAAGAGATTCGTGATATTGTCAAAGAAGGAGATCCTGATTCAGTTGATAAATTAACGGTGCTTGCTGATGCATGTGCTATATTTGGAATAGATGGAGAAGTATTTGAAAGTATTGCCTCATATCTAGAAAAAATTAAACAAGGCAAGAGAAAGTTAGATGAGAATCTAAGTGATGAATGATACTTTTAAAAAGGCAAGCACCAAGAGGTACTTGCCTTAGTTTTATTATTCGTGATCTTCAAACAATCTATAGATTTCAGATACTGGCTTATGACTAGAAATAGCTAAGATTAACTTAGATAACATCAAACCAATACTTAATTGCTTAATCTTAGTAGTTTGAGCCTTCTTTTCTTCATCAAGAGGAATAGAATTTGTACAAACAACTTCCTTAATACAAGAATTTTCAAGTCTTTCAATAGCTGGACCTGAGAAAACACCATGTGCTAGACAAACATAAATATCCTTAGCACCAAATCTCTTTAAGATATCACAAGCAGCAACTAAAGAACCTGCAGTATCGCAAATATCATCTACAACGATACAGTCCTTACCATCAACATCACCGATAACGCTTTGCGCTTCACAAACGTTAGGTCTTGGACGTCTTTTATCAACAATCGCAATACTAGTATCTAAGATATTTGCTAAGTTTCTAGCTCTTGTTGCACCACCATGGTCAGGAGAAACAACAACAACATTTTCCATATCTAAACCCTTATTTAAGAAATAACGACCCATCATAGGAATACTCGTTAAATCATCTGCTGGGAATGAGAAGAAACCTTGAATTTGAGATGCGTGTAAATCAATTGTAATAACTCTATTAGCACCAGCTGCTTCTAATAAATCAGCTACAAGTCTTGCTGTAATAGGTTGTCTTGGCTTTGCCTTACGATCTTGTCTTGCATATCCATAATAAGGAATAATACATTGAATCTCACTAGCACTTGCACGCTTAGCCGCATCAATTGCCACAAGAAGTTCCATAATACGTTCGTTAACTGGCTTATATGTACTTTGTACAAAATAAACTTGCTTACCACGAACGCTCTCACCGAATTCAACTAATGTTTCGCCATCTGCGAAATGATTAACTGAAATCTTACCAGGTTCAATACCTAAATGAGAACAAATCTCATTTGCTAGGTCTTGGTTACCAGATAAAGAAAAAACTTTGATATCTTCGTTCATACTAAATTACTTACTGCCCCTCCTTAGTATACTTATATCCATATCCTTTTTTGTTTTGTTGATAAAGACGCGCTATCGCCAAGTCTCCATTCTCAACATTCTTATCTATAGTAGATCCAGCCGCAACAAAGGCATAAGAACCTACATATAAAGGTGAAATCAAGTTAACATTGTTACCGATCTCACTATAAGAACCAACCATAGTCAGCTTATTATTAGCGGTAGTGACACTAGCACCAACCCTAACATTATTCCTCAAAGTTGTATTCGACAAACAAGACAAATGATCAACAACGCAATCATTCGCAAGTCTACAATTTGAAAGCTTCACAAAACTTGCAACCCTAGTATTATCCCCAATAAAACACTTAGAGTCAACCAAACTATTAGGACCAATAATACAATTATTGCCTATTGCACTGTCATAAAGCTTAGAATCATCAATTTCATTATCATCACCAAGCTTAGAATCCTTAATAGTACTACCCTTACCTATTCTATTATTCTTACCAATACTAGACTTACCACTTATACTTACATAAGGACCAATAATTGTACCCTTATCAATCTTTACATCAATCCCAATAGAAACATTATCAGGTTCCTCGATAATGACACCATTATTCATATGCTTATTAATAATTCTATTTTTAATAGTCTTCCAAACAAAAGGAATATCCTTAATACTTTCAAAACGTTTACTATTCTCACTTGTTATAGTAACCGCCTTATATTCCAAAGTTTCAAAAGCTTCAATATCCTTATTATTTAAACAAAAAACAGGAACTAGCTCCTCATTATAAAAAACGCTATTTTCCTGTTTTATTAAACTTAAAAAATCTTCCTTCTCAATCAAAGGATAAAAAGGTGACAATAGTAAACACTTACCATCCTTATCACTTAAATCACCAACAATCTCTTCAATCGAACTTCTATTAACTACACCATCAATATGTACATTTTCACTACCAATCAAAAAGATTGAATCCAAATCAAGACGCCTTAAAACATCGATTGTATAATCGATTAACATCTTATCATTAACCATTAGAGTCGCTAACTCTAATTCTTTTTGACCATCTAAAAATAAAACAGCACTATTCATGGGTATACCTAGTTCTATTCTAGCATTTAATTGCCTATTTAGACTTTAATATTTGACAAGTTCTGACAAAATATCCTCTATTCATCATCTTTTTTCTAAGCTGGTTAATCTTAAACAAATCTCTATCAATTGTATAAACAGTAGAACCACTACCTGTAACCATTGTAAAATCAGCACCAGCATACTCTAAATCACGCTTTGCCTTAGCAATACCCTTACAAAGTTCAATCGCAGGAGCCTCCAAACTATTCTTAAGATAAGGCTTAATATTTTCACCATTTTTTAACTTATCCAAAATCAAATCAACATCAGGATGCACACAAGTATCCATATCAAGCTTCTTGTAACACTCCTTAGTAGAAACACCACGCTTTGGTTTTACAAGTAACACATGATAATTATCCTTAATATCAATAAAAGTTAGCTTATCACCAAGTCCTTCTACTAAAGCAGGCTTACTATAATAGTTAAAATAAACATCAGCACCAATCTTAAGACACAATTCCTTAATCTTTTCATCAGACAACTGTAAGTTATATTTAACATTCAAAAACTTAATAATCGCAGCACCATCAGTGCTACCACCAGCCAAACCAGCCTGAGTTGGAATCATCTTATTTAAGACAACCTTAAAATTCTCCTTAATCCCAAACTCCTCTTTCATAATATTAAAAGCCTTAACAATCGTATTATTCTCATCAAAGAAAATATAAGGGCGATTAGAAACGTACTCCATCTTTTCACTATAACTGATATCCATATCATCAAAGAAATCAAGCGGTACCATAATCATTCTTAACTCATGATAACCATCATCCCTAACACCCAAGACATCCAAAGCCAAATTAATCTTCGCATAAGCCTTAATCTTCATTAACACTCACCTCATACATTCTAATAAAAGTATCCAAATCCAATTCTTGCGCCCTTACACTCTCTTTTAAATTCAAAGTTGAATAAATTCTACCAATAGTATCAACGTCAAGAAATTGCTTAAGATTATTATTCAAAGTCTTTCTTCTATTCTTGAAACAATTCTCAATAAACTCAAACAAACCCTTTTCATATTCAAAATTACGCTTAAACTTAGGCGTAAAAGAAATAACCACACTATCAACCTTAGGACTTGGATAAAAGACAGCCTTAGAAACATTCATTTCCTGTTTCACATCATAAAGATACTGAACAATAATACTAAGCGCATTATAGTCTTCGCTACCAACTCTAGCCTTAAAACGATCTCCTACTTCCTTTTGAACCATTACTGTAATCTTAGAAATATCCAAATTACTATTGAACAACTTAAAAAGAATCGGCGTCGTCACATAATAAGGTAAGTTTGAACAAACCCTAATAGTCTCGCCCTCATACTTAGTCAAATCAGTATCCAAGAAATCTTCTAGATAAACATTAAATTTTGAATCATCAATTGACTGCTTCAAGATAGCATACATATCCTTATCAATCTCATAAGCATCAACACACTTTGAATACTTAAGTAACATCTCACTTAGTGCACCAAGACCTGGACCAATCTCAATCGTCTTACAATTAATATCACAGGCATTCTTGGCAATATTATCGACTATATTAGAATCAATCAAAAAATTCTGGCCAAACTTCTTCTTAGCCTTCAAATCACCTAATGTCTTCTTTACATAATTAATATTCGATATCATCTAACTCTTCCCTACTTATCCCTAGCATATTAAGCCTTTTAAGCATAGTCTTGCCATTACACTTGCCTATATGAAATTTTTTAGAAACTACATCACGCCTATAAGAACTATCATTACTTCCCATAAGATGTAATTCATACATATCTTCTACACTAATTGTATGATGAAATTCATCATAACTAACCACATGATCCAAAGCTTCTTTTAAAACCTCGTAAGAAGCATGCTCAACACCTACTTTTTTCTTAGTACGCGCATCTTCTTTTAACACAAAAGCATTCTTAAGACCAGGTATATAATCATTAATTCTCTTTCTAATCTTATTACCAGCACAGTCGGGATCCAAGAAAAGAATCACACCTCTTCTTTGATTAACCTCATCAATATATTCTAGAGTCTCTTTGCTTAAACCCAAACCATGAGTCTCAATTGTTTCAACATCGAAATACCTTTGAAGATTCTTGGTATCATTTTTACCCTCAACTACAATTACTTCTCTAATCATAAATTATTAAAATCTTCTTTTAAAGTTAACTTCCTATTATCAGACTTGCACTCAACAACCTTAACCTTATAACCACACTTCTCTACAATAGATGCATCATCAGTAATACCAATTAAATCAACACTCTTATAAGCATCCTTAATCAATTTTGATTTAAAGCCTTGAGGCGTCAAAGCATAATATATATGCTCACGATCAATAGTCTTATCAATAAAACCATCACTTACATACTTGATAGTATCTACGGCCTTCTTAGCGAGTATTGCACAAGAATATTCCTCTACATTAGATTTAAGTCTTTCTAAATCATCAACATCCAAAAAAGGTCTTGCCCCATCATGAATAAGCACATAGTCACTTGTAGCCTCATTTAAACCATTAAGAACCGACTCATATCTTTCCTTACCACCAGGAACTGTAACCAACTTGTCACACTTGAAGTCAAGTTCAAAGTTACAAACCACAATTAGTTTTTGGCAATCATCATCATTGATAAAATTTAAGCAAGAATGATTTAAAACAGTCTTACCATCTCTCATTCGATATAAGACCTTATTAAAACCTAAATCAGCTCTTTTACCAACACCACCGGCCACAACTATCGCATCATATTTCATTAGTACACAAGTCCTTTACATTTGCCTTTAAGAAATCTAAGATAATAGCTCTATTAACCTTTAAACTAGTTCCAAAAGCACCACCTGATATTTCAATAAATTCATGATTAAGGGCTTCCTTATCAAAGAAAATGCCCTTATTCTTCTTAACACCAATAGGAGAGACACTACCTCTTTCATAACCTACTTCCTTAAGAAGATCCTTGACATGAACCATCTCTAGGCTCTTAACACCAATCTCTTTAGCAGCCTTCTTTAAATCAATTTGTTGATCAACCGGAATCACCAAAATAAAAAGATCATGATCATGCTTAGCAGCCAAAGTCTTATAACACATCTTAGGATCCTGTCCTAAGTATTCACTTACCTTTTCACCAGAAAAAGATTCCTTAGGAATATCGTATGTTAATAATTCATAAGAAATCTTCGCCTTATCTAACAAACGCATAGCGTTAGTCTTTATCATTTAATCACCTCATAATAAAGCTTACCCAAATCATTAGGTAAATCAGTCTCAACTGTCATCATCTCTTGTTTTAAAGGATGATAGAATTCTAACTCATCAGCCATCAAACCCATGCGGATACAAAGAGGTGACTCTACACCATATAACTGGTCGTTCAAAATAGGATAATGTTTATATGACAAATGAACTCTAATTTGATGAGTTCTACCTGTATCTAAAATACATCTTAAAATAGAAAAATCATTCTTCTTAGAATAACCCAAACTTCTAACCTTAGTTAAAGCACTTTGACCGCCCTTATAAACAACTCGCTTGTTCGCATTATGACGATCCTTACCAATAGGTTCATTAATAATCATCGAAGCATTTCTTTCCATCTCGCCCTTCACAAAAGCTAAGTATGATCTTCTAATTTGTTTCTCACTCAATAGCCTATCTAACAAAGGTTGGAAAATAATAGACTTAGAGAACATAACTAAACCACTAGTCTCTTTATCTAGTCTATGTAATGGATAAGAACTAATATATGGTCTATCCATAAAATAAGCCTTAACCCACTCTGTTAAAGTATCCTCATCGTTTCCATCACTATGAACCAAAACACCCTTTGGCTTATTAACCACTAAAATGATTTCATCCTCATAAACCACATCAAGCTTATGCTTAGACTCATGATATTCAAAAGTTTCTGGATAAATATTAATCTCTAAATTCATCCCCACAATAAAGTCTTCACGCTTACAAGGATTACCATCTAAAGTAATCCACTTGTTTTGAATCAATAAATGTTGAATCTTCTTTGAAGGAATAAATTCATCAAAAAAGTCTTGTACCTTCTCATTAAATAGAGAAGCAATCTCAATCTTAAGTATCTTGTCTTCTAATATATATTTCATCGACCCTATTATACGATTTTAGCTATAAAAAATCCTACAAGATATTTTCACATCATTAGCGGGCATAAAAAACTCGATACAGTAACCTAGATTCGAGCCCAGAAAAACCTTCTTATATTTACAGACACCCTAGCATCATACATGAAACCACCACCCTCAGCATAAATAATCCTTACAAGCTCGCCTTCTTTGTAATTTTTCTTAACATCGCTATAAGCAGGTGGATAGTCTAAGACAACTTGAAAAGTATTTTGACTACTGCACGCAACAGTAGTCAAAATAGATAAACCTAATATTATCTTTCTCATAACACCACGAGTCTTCCCTCAATACTAGCATTTAAATGTTGGTGATCACTTAAATATTGTTCAACAATATCATTAATCGAAGTAGAAACAATCTTTGGACGAGCTCTTTCTACTATTGGTGCTAATGGAATATTAAAGAACTCTTCAAAACTATTAAAATGGAATTTCGCAAGAGCTACCTTATAAACTGCATCCTCATCAATCGGCTTACCATTAAAATTAAACTTATTAAATTCATGAGTAGCACGATCATATTCTACTTTTAAGCCCCTTGAGAATTGATAGAACTCACAGTGTTCGCCTTGCCAAACACCATCTCTTAACATATAACGAATCATCTCTTTAAATTCTCTGCCCGAGATATCTAAACAATATAATGGATCATCATATGGTAAACATTCCATAATATCTTGATATAAGATAATAGGTCCCATCTTTTCTGTTCTAATAGCACCCGATCCAAACAGGACAATATCGATTGCCAAACTATCCAACAAGATATCAGCTAAAAGATTGCCAAGTTCTGTTTCCTGTTCACGCTTTGGATGAGTTAATTCTCTTCTTAAACGCGTAACCACTCTTTGGTACTTAGTATCAGTCTGTTCCTTAAAATGTTTCAAGATAGTCTCAATACGATGATCATACGGACAATGACTATCATCGATCGGAACAATTTCCCACTTAAAATCATGAATACAATTACTATCAGTATCCACATTAATATCAAATCTGCCAATCTGATTAGTACCCGTACCAGCTTGCACAATCACAATATCATTAACGATAGCTGGCTCTTCTGGAATCGTATGTGAATGCCCTCCAATAATCACATCAACACCTAATGAAGGATCTAACATCGCAGCCAACTTCTTATCTTCTTCAAAACCAATATGGGTTAATAAAACTGTAAAATCAATATCGACATTATTAAAATTATTACAGATTCTTTCTACTTCTCTTGCCGCATCTTTAATATCAATTAGGGAACCTATTAGCCCATCTCCCTTAGTTTGATTGATAACTTCTTCCGTCAAAATGCCAATGAAAAGAATTCTCATGCCATCAATCTTAATGATCTTACATGGTTTAAATAAACCTGAATTATTAGTCTTAATATGCAAATTAGCATTCACGATTGGAAACTTCGCACACTTCTCTAGAAACAACAATTGGCCAATACCATAGTCGGTTTCATGATTACCAATAGTCACAATATCAGGAGATAACATGTTCATAATCTCAATAGTTGAAAAGCCTTGGTATTCGCTATCGATGATTGAACCCCTAAACATGTCTCCAGCTACACAATACAAGACATTTTCTTCTTCTTTTCGCACTTTACTGATATAACCAGACAAAAGCGAAACACCACCCACTAGCTTATCATCAATATCTTCCGATAAGAAATCACCATGCATATCATTTGAATGCAAAATCGTTAGTTTCTTTAATTCCATAATGTTTCACCTCTACTACCTATATTTTTTCATAATAGTAAAAAGTAAAAATCACCAAAACTAATGATTAGTCATTATCTATATCTATCGCAATACCATTAACACGTGCCAATATCGCAAGCTCGGTTCTATTAGCACAACCTGTCTTATCTAACATATGTTGGATATGTGTCTTTACCGTATTCTCAGAAATATAAAGCTTCAACGCAATTTGTCCATTAGACAAGCCCTTAGTCATAAGTCTTAACACTTCTAATTCCTTATCTGTAAATTCATGAGAATAGGCATGACCTATCTTAATACTTGGAGCACTATCTGGATAAACCGATTCTCCATTCATCGTCCTATCCATTACTTCAAGAATAGTCTCTTTAGATATCTCCTTATACCAAAAACTATCAATACCTGCTTCCTTAGCTCTTTTTAACCAAGATGCTTCAGCCATTGAAGTTATCATTATTATCTTTAAATTAGGATACTTCTTTTTCACCTTAATGGCCTCCAAGAGGCCATTGGAGCCATCAGC
This sequence comes from uncultured Solobacterium sp., assembly GCA_900546285.1. Lineage (GTDB taxonomy): Bacteria > Bacillota_I > Bacilli_A > Erysipelotrichales > Erysipelotrichaceae > Colivicinus. The sequence continues at coordinate 21,705 of URCJ01000002.1, forward strand.
CATTAAAATGTCCATAATCAACAAATCACAAGAGTGGCGCTCAAGGTATGATTCTACAAGAATTGCCGACTCTAAAGAATTCTCTAATTCATAGTTATCAGAACTCTTGATATAATACTCAAATAATTCCCTGGCAATATATTGATCATCCACTATTATTACTTTATACTTCATGAGTCTCTCCTAGTTCAATTATCAACTTAAAACTGTCACTTGTATCTATGGTCATTTTACCACCATTATTCTCTACCATTGACCTTATATTCTTTAAACCACCTTTTTCAACATAGGATGTAACCCTATTATCACCATCATTATAAAGTTCGATATGCTTACCATTGATATCACAAAATAGATTCTTACACTTACCATGTTTAACCCCATTGTTTAAAGCTTCTAGGATAACTTCTTTAATAATATGCTTATTATTATCATCAAAGTTAAAATCACCACTTATATGAAGTCTTACTCCAAGTCTTTCACTCTCTACATATATCGCATTAAAATCATCTAACCAAACACCCTGTTTCTTCATCACATCAATGACATATCTCCAAAACAAGATTACCTTATTAGACTCCTTATTCTCATGAATAAAATAAGACCTTGCCAACAATAAACATCTACCAACCTCATCATGAACCTTACTTCGAGCATTTAGAACTTCCTCTTCATTCACGATTCTTTCAATATCCATAGACATCTTCTTAAGCTTTAAATTTAGATTGTCCAATCTTTTCTTATCATTATTAAGCTGTAAATTAAGTTCATATTGTTTAGTGATATCCGTTAGAGTCATTTCATAAACTTCTTCATCACCAACACTAATCACTTTTCGATTAAAGTTATATACCATATCCCCACATTTAATATTGATAGTTGGTTCTTTTCTTAGTACACTCAAGTCATAATCGCCAGACAATAAAGCATCATAAAATACATTAGCATTCATAATCTGTTCACCACTAATCATTTCCGCAAAATTATTCATTACTTTATTTACCAATAATGGTGTACCACCAAGTGAGGCAAAACAGATTCCATCGCTCATACTATCAAAGCTTTCTTTAATTGCACTACTATTGGTTGTAAAGGCTCTTTTATCCCTAACCACAATAAACAAAACTACCATGACAATAGGAATCAACTGTAACATAAACTTATCTAAAAGTATGAATCTACTTATATCATCATTAATAATAAACATTCTTCTTAACATGACAGCACAAAAGATAGAATTCACAAAACAGGCAATTCTAATATGAGTATTGATATTTCTATCAATCGTATATGTAAATAAGAAGGCACTTAAGATAAATAGTACCAACATATAGATACCTAGAATACTAATCATGATAGCCTCCTATAGACATCTATATATAATGTGTCTTCTTCCTGTTTCATGTCTACTTTAAGCCAAGTATGAAGCTTAAAAGGTTCTATATTACTTACTTCAATATGCATACGCACCATCTTTTCATCATAGAAACAATCTACCATTAAGGCACAAGTATTAGGTAATATTTCTTCAACTACTTTCTCAAAAACATAATACATTTCAAGTAAAACATCATTTTCAATACTCATAGAACCATGAGCCTTATGGTTACAAATAAAACCGTATAATTCTAGATAATTAAGTGATTCACCAATTGATAGATCAAGTTCTACATTAGAAATAGTCTTATTATTTTGACTTATCAATAAAAGATTGCTTCTTTTTTTAACATAAGCCATATAGATACATGACAACTTTAATCTATTATCAAAATCATCCGATTCACTAATCAAATCACTAATAATTTCAAGTTCTTTTCTTACATCACAAGAAATATAATCATACAAGGCCTTTCTCTTATCTAGATTTTGTTTCTTCTTATTCAAGATGTTGGCAGACTCGATAATACTATTCTCCTCTTCCAACAAATCAATCATGTTATTTAATTCATCATTAATCTTATTAATTGCACTAATATCCTTGCACCAATAGGCATGTCCCTTTAATAATTGTTTACTTCTTAAAAGAGTATCCCCTCCATCCAAAAAGACATCTTTTTCCTCACTATTTAAAAGTTGAGCTACGGTAATATCCTTACCATTTTTAGTCTTATAAGCAAGCTCTAGATTCTCATTATATATGCCACCATTCAATGTCGAATTAATCCACAAAGAGGCAAAATTATCATTATTAATCAACAATCTACTCTGTATCATTAACTCCAAGAAAGCCAAATAAGTAATGCATATTATATCGGTTGTCTTATAGATAGTTGTGAAGATATTATGACGATCGTAAATAAACCAAATTAAATAGATAAGTAATACTAAAACAGGCACAAAAGGAATCCAAATCTTTTGAACATTATCACTAGTAATACTCCTTTTAAAAATCGTTAAAAAAGTCATTGCCATTATCACAATAACCCAAAGCACTGACAAGTAATAAACAATCCCATAATTATATTCATCATTCCAGTCTCCGACAAAGTTAAAGGCTAATTCATGATAATCATTAGTAAGAATCAGAATACAAATAACACTTGCTATCACAAAAAGAATGCGATAACGCTTCTTTGGTTTATAACTAACAGGCTTGCCAACATATAAAGAAGCCATATAAATCATCAAAATCGTAAAAGTTTGAGGAACATAATACATGTACCAAAAGAAACGAGAAAGCGTTGTATTTGATTCAATAAAAGTATACTTACTTGTTTTTAGAAAAAAGAAAAGAGCGCATAAAATACCTGCCCAACATAGATATTTACGCTCCATAGGATGTTCAATCCTTCTTCTAACCTGTGATACCCACAAGGCATCCATGAAAATAAAAATAAGAAAAGAAAGATAGGTACTATCGAAGTATACCGAAAAATATCTTCCCAAGCCAATCAGTACAATACCAATAATGTAGATATAGTTACATATCTTTGTTTTCTTACTTAATTTCATAAATATACTTAAGTCGCACAATTAAGTGCGACTTATTTAATTAAAACTTATGGGAACCGCCACCACCATGGGTTGCCCCACTACTAGAAATATGGGTACTAGAACCACCGCCACTAGATGAATTATCACTTCTTTCAATCTTAGTAGTTTGACTTGTCTTATATAAGAAAATCTCACCACTTCTAAAGATATCAACACCAGAATTTGTCATATAAGCATTGGCCTGTTTCTTAATACCCTGGGTCTTTAATTGCCCTCTTAGTACTAAAAATACAATCAAAGAAATAATCAAAGAACCAATGCCACCGCTGATTAAAGCTGTCTTAATAGGATTGACTTCTTCTTCAGGCTCATGATATTCATGAATATACTTATCAGGATGATCATAGACATACTCAACACCAGACAAGAAAGCCTTAGCAGCGCCAACACTATCACCGTCACTCAAATAAGGAGTAATATTGGCATATAGTTCATTATCAAGGGCATCATCCGCAAACAAGGTAATCGTATCATAACCCCTTGTCGTAATCGTATAATCACGAAGTGTATAGTTTATACACAAGATGATACCATCTCTATCACTTCCCAAACCATAGTCATTATAATCAAAGTAATCATCAGCAAGTGCAGTAATATCATTATTTTGACTATCTGCGAAATAGATGACGATGTCAAAACCAACCTTTTCAATTAAAGTTTCAACATCATTCTCTAATTCTTCCCTTTCACTATCGCTCAAGGCGCCATACTCATCAACTACCTTAGTATCATTGGCCATTACTGGTAATGAGAATAATGATAGGAAAAGAATACTAATTACTAATAATATCTTTTTCATTACTTCACCACCATATACGCAATAAGCGAAATTATCACAAAACAAATTATAAATACCAATAGAATAGTCTTAAATACTTTAGCCTTATCCATTGGCAAATCACCCGCAAACTTTCCTGTTTGACCATTCATCGCAAAGTTATAAACCTCACCATGATATTTAGTAGAAAAAATATAAACAGGAAGCAGAGCATAGGCAGCCTTAGAATCCTTATAATCAACAGAACCCGCTTCAAAGATACAAGATGCATAGCCAATAACTGTAGAACCTAATAATTGATACATTGAATTATTAATACGATCATTAGCTTTCTTAAAAGTCTCATTCTCATCTGCATCATACTTATCGGCGAAATAACCAGATAAGTAAGCACTATTGAAATCAGCACCCTTTGAATAATCAAATGGTTCTAAGGCATCCAATAAAGAATCATCTAATTTAGTAGAGGCATCAACTGGAATCTTCTCAAAAGATGCGCTACCATCACGATATACAAGATAATGTGATGTCTCGGTTGTCACATAGTCACCATGACGATAGGTGTTAACTCTAGTAGTTCTAAATCTAGCCTTACCATCAACGTCCGCATCAAATAGCCAATATGGAACATAGATACCATTTAACTTCTCAATAACATTATTGACCGCAAAATCATTTGGGAGCGCCCATTTACCTTTTAAAAACTCGCTATAAGCTTTCTTTGCGGCATTCTTATCTAAAGCGAAAGGAACAACAAGCTCTGGTTTTAAAATACCATCAAATTGACCTGGATCAATAACACTATTACCACAATAAGGACAGGTAGATGCTGACATATTCTCATCACCAATTACCTGCCCTCCACATGATGGACAAGTATAAGTTACCTTGCCATCTATACTGACCTTTTCTGTAGGCTTTGAAGAGAATGTGGCATTATCTACCCCCACATTCTCTTCATTCATCAAATCCTTTAATGTATTAATGTCGTACTCTGTACCACAATGCGCACATTTTAATGTACCGCTTGCCGCATTAAAGGGAATTGAAGCGCCACAGTTGGGGCATTTATAAGATACAATTTCACTCATTATTTAAGTGGTTTGCCGCAACTTGAACAGAAAGCAGCATCACTAGCCACTGGCTTACCACAATGTGGACAGAAAGCACCTGTTTGTGCAGATTGACCCTGAGCGAACAATCCAGCAACATTACCAGCACCAGCAGCCATATTCATACCCATGAAAGCACCCATAGCGCCACCTGGATTATTAGCAGCATCACGCATTGCTTGTGCTTGAGCAGCAGCCATAGCACCAGCAGCTGCATTTGGATTTCTAAGAGCAGCACCCTCTTGAAGATTTTGAATTCTCTTAAGATCATCATCAGTAGGACTAATAGAATTAATACCAAATGAACAAATAGAGATACCTCTTAAATCAGACCACTTCTTACTTAAGATTGTGTTTAAAGAATCAACTAAATCAAATGTATGCATTGGAATATCTGAATAACGATTTACACCCTTATTGCTTAAATCAGCTAATGCAGGTTGTAAAGCCGTTAACAATTCAGTCTTCATTTGATTATCCAATTGATCTCTTGTGAATTGAGTACAATTACCTGCAACATTTTTATAGAACAAGATAGGATTTGTAATCTTAATTGAATATTCACCATTACATCTTAAACCTACATCGATATCATATCCAACATTATCATCTTTTACTCTAAATGAAACAGGAGTAGCTGTGCCATACATGTAACCCATAATCTCTTTAGTGTTTACATAATAAACTGTTTGAGATCTGTTAGTTACACCACCATAAGTGAAACGTTCTACCATTGTAGAGAAAGTATCCTTTAATCCAGTTAATCCACCATCGAAAATAGAAGGAGACTTATCTGTATTGAAAGTATAATTACCAGGCTCATTAGCCACTTCCACTACAAGACCGTCATCAACGATAAGAGCACATTGTCCATCCGCTACAACGATGCCAGAACCATTAGTAATAACATCGCTCTTATCGAACAAACCAGCGCCCTTTTTAGTACCCTTAACCATTAATACTTCATTCGCAAGGGCATCACACACAAAATAATCTTTCCAAGTATCAGCCAATACACCACCAGCAGAACCAAGAGCAGCTTTAATTAAACCCATATCATTTTCCTCCGTTATAAGTTACCTAAATTATAACATCCACCCCAATCACCATAATCACCTATTTGGATGATGTGAAAGTTATTTATCTAGTCCTAATTTGTGTGCTTGCTTAAAGAAAACTGTTGGATTATAGTCAACATAAATAAAAACGCATGTATTTAAAACATAAACAAAACCAGCGCCTTTATTCTCAAGCTGTTTATCAAAAACAGATACACAATCAAAACTTAAATATTCCTCATTACTAAGCAACGAATACTTATTATTAGAAATAAAGTTGGCCTTCTTTAGATTATGAGTTATTATCATCATTAAAACTTCATAATTATATTTTTCCAAATTCGTGAACTTGCTAACACGTTCTACCAAATATTTGTAATTTTTACATTGTTCTATTGTTACACTTAAATCCTTGTACGAATCATCTGGTAATTTATCGAAATGTTTATATGATTGTATCATTGGATAATTGATGTAAAGTTTCCCTTCAAAAGAAGAATCATTATAGTACTCTAACATTTTCCTTATAGTCTCGAAATGAAGTTTATGATGTTGTGGTTCAAAATCAAAAATAAGAAAAATATCATTGTAACTTTGAGACAATTTTTCTCTTTCTTTCTCATTATTTTCACCATCCCTTAATACCAATTGAATATCAGTGTTGCCATCATCAAAATCAGGGTAGTTCTTTTCAAGCCTATCCGCAAAAGTATGCAAAGTAGTATTGTAACAATATATACTGGGTTTTTGATTCTTGTCCGTTAACTCAAATATTCTATTTATTAAAGATGGTTCATCTTTATTTCCTTCAACAATAAACAATATTTTTCTATCAGACATCAAATTCTCCACTTCTTAACATTTTTTCTAAGTTATGGCCTTCTCTCAATTCTCTATCCGTACTATCCGCAAAAGATCTCAATTCTCCATGTTCTAAAACAAAGTAACAATCAGGTCTTAACAAATCATTAGAAGCTAAAAATGAATTATGTGTAGTAAAGATAGCTTGTATAGTTTCATTTTTTAACAAATATCTAACTATATTTTTAGCTAAATCAAAATGATAGAACGCATCAAATTCATCCAAAAACAAAAATGACACATCATTAAATCTATAGCTCCAATAAAAGAACAAAGCTAACGATCTTGTTCCACTTGACGCTACATCTTGGAAACGCAAAGCACTTCTCTTGTGCTTTTCAATAAGCATTTTAGAAGGAACTGGTCCTTCAACATTTAATACTTCAAGTTCTTTATCAACTCCAGCAACTTCTTTTAAGAAAGCGCTAAATTCTTTAGCCAAATTATTATCTACAATCCAGGTATAAATATCTTCAACACCGGTTGTATAACCAATATACCCATTTTCTTGTAATGATCTAAACCACAACATATGTGATACATAATCCATTACAAACCTAACTAAAGAATCTTCTGGTTGGTTAGTGTTACTTGCTATATATCTTAATATTGATAAATTATCATCCAAATATTCTAAATTTAAATTTTCAGCATTAATCAACGATAAATTATCAAAACATTTTTCTTTGTTTATAAAGTTGTATGAGTAAATTAATTCTTCATTAATTTTAAGCTCCTCATAAGCTAAAGTCTTAGGCGCACTTTTCTCGTATATAAAACTAATTATATTTTTATCTTTTTCAAATACGTATTCAAATCTAGCATTTTTTCCATCACTGTCAGCATTCAAAAAAGAAGCTGGATTTATCTGCATTGGTTCGATATTTTTATTTGTTAGAACATTTACTATATCAAACAAAGCGTAACCCAAATTGCTCTTACCAGAAGAATTCTTTCCATATACAATAGCTTTGCTAATAACGCTATCTTTGATGCACTCTTTTCCAAAACGATAATCATGTGTAGAAGTTAAATCCAAACAAATTGGTTTATTAAAATTTTTATAATTTGAAACAGTAAACTTAATTAGCATAATAACCACCTCTAACATAAATATATAATTTATATTTTATATTTTCAATATCTTCCGTAATTTTTTTACGGCAAGTAGTTATTATTTACAAATCTGTTATAATCTTCTTGTGTAATTAATATTTCAAAGGAGAAATTGCGATATATGAAAACAATAAGAGTGGTTGCTGCACTAATGGTAGAAAACAACAAAGTATTAATCGCAGCTAGAAAAAAAGGAACTTTACAAGGACTATGGGAATTCCCAGGAGGAAAAATTGAAGAAGGAGAAAGCCCTGAACAAGCCCTTATTAGAGAAATAAGAGAAGAAATGGAAATCGCTATCTCTGTTGATAAATACTTAATGACAAGAGAATATGATTATCCTGAATTTCATCTATCAATGGAATGTTTTATCTGCACCCCATTAAGTTCTCATATTCATCTTAATGACCACCTAGGTATCAAATGGATAGACATAAAAAAAGATGACTCAATCAACTGGGTACCAGCAGATGAAGCCATCTTTGAGAAACTTATTCAGTATCAACAATCTTTGTAGTTAAATAATCATAAATACTATCTTTTACTGGAGTATCTAATTCATAATGGAACTCCAGTATTTTTTTACCCTCATTAGTATACTTTTCTTCAATCTTATCCTTAGCACAAGTTATCTCGCCCAAATAGTAGAAACTATCACCCTTAATCTTATTAATGAACAAATGTACCTTCATAGCACCATCATAATTAATAAATCTTAAAGCCTCAGGAGAACTTAACTTACGACCATTCTTAGACATACAAACAATATGTTTCTTATCAATAAAACGGTCCTCATACATCAAAGAAGCTGAAGTAGTACTTAAATCCTTATTATAAGTAACATAAACAGCCATTGTATTAGAAATCTCGTCATAGAAATAACCACCTATATTCTGTGGATTCATATTCACAGGCCAATTAAGTAATCTACAAACATCTTTTCTTGTATAAGTCTTATATAAAACCAAATCACTATCCTTATAATAAACAGAATAATCTCTCTTATTAACTTTTCTAATATAACTAATAATATCTAATAATTCTTTTTTAAACTTTAAATTCTTTAAGCATTCATTAAAAGGCTTAGAGATATTTCCTTTTTCATCCAAGAAATCTACACCGCTATATCGCTTAATATCATCCTTAGATAAGAAAGATCCATCAAGTATTCTTAGACAATTACCAGAATAATTACCAACCACGCCATTAATCAAATCAGCAATAGCTTCAACTTCAATCAATCGCATACCATTGATAAATTCCTTGGAAATAAAATCCAAATAAGCCTTTTCAGTCTCACTAAAATAACCATCAACTTCTTTTCTATCCAACAAGAAAGAATAATAACTATTAAACTCACTACATAAAAGGTCCATGCTGATAGTGTCATAATTTAAGAAATCATCATAAGTAGGAATTCTACCAAGCATATTCTTTAATTGTTTATACTCATTAAAAATTCTAGTCTTACCACCAATAGTAGCCTTATTAATTTGTTTAAAGATTCTTTCCTTAACAACCTCGTCAAACTCAATTGTTGTAATATCAGGTGTAATCACATCAAGTTCAGTTAAGAATTCTCTATACTTTTGTTTCTGATAACTCTTATCACCAGATAAGGCAATTGGAATTAAATAATTCTTTTGATAGTTGGCAATAAAATCAAGCACAACAACATACTTCTTATTCTCAATTTTTCTTAAACCTCTACCCAATTGTTGCACAAAAACAATAGCTGACTCAGTAGGTCTTAACATAATGATTTGATTAACAGATGGAATATCAACACCCTCATTTAAAACATCAACCGAAATAATATAATCTAAACCATTATCAGACTCTAATGACTCAATGATTCTTTCTCTTTCATCTTCACTATCTTCACCACTTAACACCGCAGTCTTCCATCCTTTTTCGTTAAATAATAAAGATAACTTCTTCGCCTCATCAATCCTACTAACAAAGATTAAACCCTTAACCTTTTCTCCAGAATAACCATAATATTGAGCCTTTTCCATTACTAGCTCAACCCTTTTGTCATTTACTAATTTATTAAAATCTAAAGCATCTGATTCTTCGCCATCAATAGTAAAATCATTAATCCCAAAATAATGAAAAGGACATAATAATTCATATTCTAAGGCATCATTTAATCTAATTTCATATGCCACATTATGATCATAATAAGCAAAAATATCGCCACCATCCATTCTCTCAGGAGTAGCTGTCATGCCAAGTAAAAACTTAGGCTTAAAATAATCTAATACTCTTTTATAAGTATTACCGCAAGTATGATGTGCCTCATCTACCACAATATAATCAAACTCATCAACATCAAATGTCTTTAAGTTATCTTCTTTAGCCAATGTTTGAATAGACGCAAATATCAGCCTTGCATCCTTATCTTTATTTTGGCCCTTATAAATAGAACTTGGAATATCACCAAAAACTTTCTTAAAAGTCCTACATGCATCATTTAATAGTTTTCCACGATGTACAATAAACAACACTTTCTTAGGATCATAATTATATGCATCAAAAGCGCTTAAGAAAGTTTTTCCAGTACCCGTAGCTGAAATCAATAACGCCTTGCTTTCACCTTGTTTTCTTAAAGTATCTAAATTAGTCAAAGCCTCTTGTTGCATCTTATTAGGACGAGGAACTTTAGTATCCAAGATGAATGAATCTGTTCTTTCAACATACTTTCTATTTACTTCATACTTCTTCTTATATTCCTCAATCCAAGCTGTATCTAAAGCTACAGTGTCATTATCCCATTCATCATCAAATTCATTAATAATCTCATTAATAAAGGAACCGTCACCAAGTGAGCTAGTCAAAACATTCCACTCTGCATTCTTCTTCAAGGCATTACCAGTTAAATTAGAACTACCTATCAAAGCCTTATATTGATCACCACTTCTAAAGATATAACCCTTGGCATGGAAATTATCCTTACTATATATTCTGATATCTACATTCTTATCTTTTAACTTTAATAATTCTTCAAAAGTCTTGGGATTATTAAACATTAAGTAATCGGATGTAATGATTCTACCCTTACACTTAACCTCTTCTAATGTATGCTTAAGCATAATCAAACCATCATCTGTAATGAAAGCTACATTAAAAAGAAACTCATCACAATTCCTTAATTGCTTACAAAGAGTACTATATACATTTGATTCATTATTCTTATTCAATACTAACTTTGTACTGTAATAACCAGAACCACTCTCACCACCTAAAAAACTATTGAGCAAATCAATAGTCATTTGTTTCTTTAGTTCCCTTAACTTCTCATCCATTACTTAGATTATAGTTAATTGTAAAGATTATTAACAGATCTATAAGCTATTTACTTCTTAAAGATTCTTGATAATAATTGGGATTTGCACATGATAAATAAATATTATCTAAAAAGATTCCGTTCTCATCTTCAGCAATCCTTATTCCTAATTCTTCATAGTTTTCATTATTACCATTTCCATAATATTGTCCTAGCTCATAATAATTATTGATGCCATATACAACTTCAAATAATTCAATATTTTTTATTACATCAATCACTTCACTCATACTACTTGCATACTCGCCACTAGATAAAACAACATTAAGTTTTTCAGCATCTTTATCATTCAATCCTTTTGTCAACAATACAAAAGTATTTAATAGTTCAATATCAGTATCAAATACCATGCAATTATCAATTAGTAATTCACACCTATAATCAACAACTTTTAAATTCATCTCATTTGTTGGTAAACTAATCCATTCACCATTATCTAATTTCACTTCCAAAATCTTTTCCCTATTCATTTTGCACCTCTCTCTTTACACTTATAACTATATAAATATGGCTGTACATAAATCACACCATCAACAAAAAAAAGACGCCGTTTTTAATCAGCGCCCATTTTCAATAAATTTTTTGTATAATTCTTCTATTCTCTCTAAATCGTACTCGCATAGCTTTCCGAGTTGATAAAGAAAATTATCCTTTATTAGCATCCTTGTTTTAGATACTCTCGCAGTAGAAGCCAATCTTAAGCCAGCTTCTTCCCAATACAAAATTGGAATATCATATGGATCGTCTTTTCTAGGCTTGTGTTTTGTGATTTTTACAGATAAAACCTCTAATAAATATTCATCAAGCACAACAACAGGCCTATTTGTTGTTTTCCCCTCTATTTCTTCTACAGGAAACTCTACAAACCATACCTCTCCTCTATTCATTATTTCCTTTCATGTTCTTTTTTAATCTCCTCAAATATATCATCCCATTCGGTTTCTTCCAACCATTCATCATCCTTAGAAATAACAGGTATCCCTTCCGCATTATATTTGGTGTTCTTTCTTGCAAACTCATAATCTCTTTCATTATATTTGCCCACATTCATACTTACATTAAACGGAATAGCCTGTTCCCTTACAGCCTGTTTAGCAGCTAAAGTGAAAAATGTAGTCATATCAAGTCCTAGATTAGACATAAGTTTTTGTAATTCAGCTTTTAATCTCTCGTCAATTCTTATAGTTATATTAGTATTTGCCATATTTAATTACTTCCTTTTTCTAAACTTTATAACATTGCACATATTATATCTTTGCGTTGTTATTATAGCATACATACATACTATAAGAAATATCTTTAATTTCTAGTGACCATCAGTTAAATCGCCACATTATTAAGCTGAACTATCTATTCTTATATTTTCTTTTTCATTCATATATCATTTTCTCCTTTATATCTTTATTGCTGTAAAAAGTGAAAATTCCTCATATTTTTTAAGATAAAATAAACATATGAACAAGAAAGTATTAATTATCTACACTGGAGGAACAATAGGCATGTCAAAGACAGAACATGGCTATGCTCCTGAAATGACATCATTCCTAAACAACCTAAACAAAATGGAAGAACTACACGATCCATCACTACCTAATTGGGACATCAAAGTAATGAATCCTATCCTAGATTCATCAAACATCTCAGTAAACGAATGGAACAAAATAGCTCAAATGGTAGCTGATAACTATTTTTATTACGATGGCTTTGTAATACTACATGGTACTGACACTATGAGCTATAGTGCTAGTGCCTTGTCTTTTATGCTAGAAAATATCAACAAACCAGTAATCTTTACAGGATCGCAAATTCCATTATGTGAAATAAGAAATGATGCTAAAGATAATCTAATAACTTCATTAATAATTGCTGCAAGAGATGACATTAATGAAGTATGCTTATACTTTGGAGGCAAACTATTAAGAGGTAACAGATCAATCAAAGAATCATCAAGCGGTCTACAAGCTTTTGTATCACCTAATTATCCATTATTAGGAGAAGTAGGCATTGATATAAAAATTAATGATAAGATCTTATTGCCTAAGACCAACAAAGAATTCAAGCTACACAAACTAAAAGAGATTCCAATAGGAGTAATCAAAATCTTCCCTGGAATCCAACTAAAACTATTTGAATCAGTACTAACAGAAAAATTAAAAGGCATCGTCATTGAAACCTTTGGCAGTGGTAACATCCCTAACTACAAGGACGATCTTTTGCCAATGCTACAAAGAGCCTTCGACAACGACACCATCGTAACTGTATGCTCCCAATGTACTCACGGAAGCGTCTCTTTAGGCACCTACCAAACAAGCAGCGCCCTAAAAGAAGCTGGAGCACTATCAGGATATGACATGACAACTGAAGCAGCCGTCACCAAACTATACTATTTATTTAGTCAAGATTTATCTATTGAACAAATAAAACAACAAATGGAAACCAACCTAAGAGGTGAACTATCCAATCTTAACACACTGTAGTGCTACGCACCCTGGACCACCCTGAGTAATAAATGAAGCTGAAAGCTCATATTCATCAACAACACAACCCTCAAAAGTTTCCTTTAACTTAGCCACAAACAAATCAGCCATCTCTTTATTATCTGCATGAGAAACTGAAAAACGATAAGTACTATCTACATGTTTCTTCAACAAATCACCAATAATCTCACTACAAGCCTTCTTAGAAGTACGCGCAACATGAAACTTCTCAAGACCCTGGCCCTTTTCACACTTTCTCATAACTGGAGTAAGTTTCAACAAACCACCAATCTTAGCCACAAAACCCTTAACACGACCACCTCTTTCAAGGAAATCAAAATCAATAGGTACCAAATAAGAATGCTCATGATCCCTTGCATATTCTACCATCTTTAAAATCTCATCTACACTCTTGCCTTCATCTGCCATTTGTTTTGCAGTATCAACAATCAAACGATGAGGACCACACAAAGTATAAGAATCAATCACATGAACCTTACTTGGATAATCACATGTTTCCTTAGCTGTTAAAGCTGAATTATAAGTACCGCTCAAACCTCCTGCCATAGCGATATCAATTACTTCATCATCCTTAGCCAACTTGTTATAAGTCTCAATCTTCTCACCAATAGAAGGTTGTGAAGACTGAGGAATCATGCCCTCTTTAATCAATTCAATAAGTCCCATTCCTGTTAGCTCATCTAAGTCCTTATAAGACTTACCGCCAACAAAAACATGCAAAGGCACCACATTAATGCCTTTTTCTCTACCTTGTTCACTAGAATACAATGTTGAACTATCTGTTACTATTTTTACCATAACTATAATGTAATGCATATAGTATTAAATGTCAATTAATCTAGAATTAATTACTAGATTTGATAATATTTAAAATTATGTTACACTAACAATATGAAATTCGAATTACCTACATGGGAACAACTCCCAAACGTTGATTTATACATGGACCAAGTAATCACCTACTTAAACGATGAACTAGGACAATTATATTTTCATAATGAAAAATTTGTAACAAGTTCTATGATTAACAACTATGTAAAAATAGGAATAGTTAAAAGACCTGAGAAGAAACACTACACTAAAGAACACCTAGCTTACTTTATTGCGGTAACTATTCTTAAGAAATCATTTAGTATGCAAGAAATAGCTGAAATGATTAACATTCAAATAAACATGGAAAACAGTTCTATTGAAAAAGCCTATGATCTATTCATTTTTAGATTCACTGAATCTTTAAATGCCATTATGGAAAACAAACAAATGCCAGTATATAAAAACAAGAATGATAAACAATCATTATTTGATAAGGTAGTTAAAACAGTTGTCTATAAAATAGACATTGAATCTAAATTAAACGTGTAAGCGGTTTCGTTAAAAAACATCAAAAAAACGTTAATTTGTTGTTGTATCCAAAAGCAATTATTGTAATATAGATATTGCCTAAGCTAAATGCTTAGTTTACATACAGCAAAAACGCTACTATATGTAGCGATTAATATATAAAAATTACACATATTTGTGTTTAGATAGATGACGAGCAATCGTCTTTTTTTTACTTAAAATACTTGCCTAAAGCCCTATTTAAATCATCCTTAACCAAAGGCTTAGACAAGTGTTCATTCATACCAACAGCCAAACTCTTCTTAACATCATCACTAAAGGCATTAGCACTCATCGCAAAAATAAGCACATCTTTATCAATTGCCCTTATTCTTCTTGTAGCCTCATAACCACCCATAACAGGCATCATAATATCCATGACAATTAGATCATACTTATTATCTTTAAACTTACTTAAAGCATCCTCACCATTATCAGCACAAGTCACATTAGCACCCTTTTGTTCAAACACAAACCTTGCTATCTCTTGATTAATCAAATTATCCTCAACAACCAAAACATTTCTTCCCTCTAAAGAAACATCCTCAATCACATCATCATTATTTTTCTTACTTTCATCCAACTTAAAAGATTGAACATATACAAAAGTACTGCCCTTACCAAGCTCACTACTAACGCTTACACTACCACCCATCAAATCAACAAGCTGCTTAGTAATAGCCAAACCCAATCCCGTACCTGTATAGTTAGTACGAGCACCATACTTCTCTTGCGCAAAAGGCTCAAAAGCATGTTCTATAAACTCCCTAGACATACCAAGACCCGTATCTCTACATTCCAACTTATAAGTAATAGTCTTGTCATCATTAAAAACTTCTTCAACCGACAAGTAAACACTACCGCCCTCATTAGTATACTTAACAGCATTACCTGCAATATTTAAAACAACCTGCTTAACATGTAAAGGTGATCCAACAACCATACATCCTTTGACATTGCCATAATCAGATATAACTCTAACGCCTTTGTTTTCACCATTCATCTTAGTGATGCTTTCAACTTCTCTTAACAGCTTAATGAAATCAAAAGAAACCTCATCAAGTTCCATTGCTCCAGACTCTAGTTTGCTCATATCTAAGACATTATTAACAAGTTCTAATAAGAAATTAGACGCATTTTTAACCTTTTTACGACATTCTTCCTGTTTTTTTAAATCATCAGGATAATGATCCGCAATATTAGTCATACCAATAATCCCATTAATAGGCGTTCTAATATCATGAGACATCCTTCTTAAGAAATCAGTCTTCACAAGACTAGCCTTCTTAGCCTCCAAGTTACTTTTTACAATCTGTTCTTGATACTCTAACTCTTTAACCTTCTCACTTGTGATGACTCTAGGAATATATAAAACCTCATGAGCACTACCATCACCGTTTCTAGTTTTAACCACAAAACGAGCACTAACCCATTTACCATCACTAGCCTTATAATCAGCATGTATTGTATTAGTATCCCTTAATCTATCTTTTAAAGTACTAAAGTCAAAAAACTCTTCCATCACTTTTTTATATTCATCAGAGACAATATTTTTAAGAGCCTTATTAATAGCATCAAGCGCCACACCCTTTTCACCAATGCCCGCATAAGCATTAGTAATACCATGAACCACATCATAAGTATTATCATTTAAATTAATATCATAGATGGCAATATACATCTTACCTATTGCCATAATCACATCCCTATTCTCATTAGCCTCAACTAAAGCTTCCTTAAGCTCGTTATTCTTTAACTCTAAACTAGCAGTCTTAACATCTACTTCTTCCTCTAGACCCCTAATCAAAATAAACAAAACACTTGTTGTTAAACCAATATTACAACCAGGGAAATAATAATTATGCATCTGAATAATAGAACCAATCACAACAGGCAAATAGAAAATCAGTGTATCATACATTACACTCTTCTTTTTCTTATCATTAGTTCTAAAATACCTAAAAGGAAAACTCACAAAAGTAAAAATAGTATAACCATTTGCCAACACAAAATAGAAGAAACTATATAAAGGGCCTCTAGTATAATTGCCTAAATTATCGACTGAAAAAATTATCCCAAAAGGATAAGACAACACCAACAACACAACAGTCAGTATCACGGGCAAACTAATTATTATCCTAAAAGGCTTCTTATTAAAAAGCTTTGGCTCATATTCCTTTTCCATATAGTAAAAAAGAAAGAAAGCCACAAGCGCAAAAACCAAATTAAATAAGGCATTAAAAAAGAAAACAGGAAACTTATGCTTAACCCCAGACATCAAGATACACATGATATCCGAGTAAGCACAGATTCCTGATACTACTAACATGATATTGACCCATTTTTGACGACTACCAAAATAATTGCCCTTAGACAACCTTCTAATCATCAAATAATCAATAATCAACATACACAATACAGTTAACACATAACTTGTATTATAATCAGCCAAACTCATGTATTAATTATTGCACTATTTCTTATACTTTTCTATTAAATGAAGTAAACGCTCCATCTTCTTATCCAAGTCTCTAGTAGACAAGGCGCACTCTTTCAACTCCGTCTCCACAATCTCGTTTCTTGGGAAATCCTTCTTGTAACGAATATTATGTTCAAGGCTTGCCCAGAAATCCATCGCAATAGTACGAAGTTGTATTTCTACTGGAACCTTAACCTCTTTACCAGCTAAATAAATAGGAACCTTAACCGTTAAATGTAAACTACGATAACCATTCTCCTTAGGATGAGCGATATAGTCCTTCTCCACCATAACCTCTATATCACTTTGAGCCTTTAAACACTTAGCCAAGAAATAAACATCTTCTTCAAAAGAACAGACTACCCTAACACCTGCAACATCTAAAATATTGGCACTCATAGAAGCGAAGTCAAAAGGTAAATTCAACTTCTTCATCTTATTCATAATACTAGTAGGAGATTTTAATCTACTCTTAATATTCTCAATTGGATTACGATCATGTCTTAAAGAGAACTCCTCATCTAGATTCTCAAGACGTGTCACAATAACCTTAAGAGCACAACGATACTCCAACATGACCTCTTGATACTTTCTATTCTCACTCAATAGATGCTGACATTGTGCCTCATCCAATTCTTTGTCATCAGTAATTGTTAAACCAAAAATATTCTCACTCATGACTTTATTATAGACGCTTTAATAAACATCTTATGAATTTCACATTATTTTCCACAATGATGACCACATTTATGTTCTTCACCCTCATGATGATGATCACAATGTACATCAGGATTATATTCTAATTTACCAGATATAAAATCATTAACCGCAGTATCAACGTTACCACTAACACCACCATATACCTTAATGCCAGCATTACTAAGCGCATTAATAGCACCAACACCAATGCCACCACAAATTAAAGTATCAACACCCCTTTGCATAAGAAAACCAGCCAAAGCACCATGACCACTGCCATTAATATCAACTACCTCACTACTTACAACCTTACCATCAACCACATCATAAATCTTAAACTCAGCAGTATGGCCAAAATGTCCAAACACCATTCCATTCTCATAAGTTACCGCAATTTTCATAACATTTCCTTCTTTCTTCTTACTACAACCACACACTTGATAATTACCACCCCTAATATATAGCTTTCTACCATACACAATAAAAGACGCAATCTTTCCTCTAGCACTCTCATATATCTCCTGTACTGTAGACCTAGATACATCCATTTGCTTAGCACACTCTAAATGACTATATCCTTCTAAATCGACAAGTCTAATTACCTCATACTCATCTAGTGTTAAACTAATTCCCTCCAAATCATTATCTACACTTGGATAAAACACACTATTTAAAGGTTCACTACATATTCTTCTACATCTTTTAGGATGTGGCATATTATCTCCTTTATTTCCGGTATATACCGATTATATCGCATAATAAAAGGACTAGGTTAACCCCAATCCTCTTGTTTGCTATTTATTAATCAATTCGATAATAGTTGATGATAAATCTCTTATTGTCTCAGCACTACATAAAATAGTTTCTGCATGAATCAACAACAAACCCGTTGGTAATTCATTATTAGTTTCCATTTGTAAAGCCTTGAAATGAGCTTTTGAAGCTTGTTCAAAGGCATCAGTACCTTCTTTAATAAGAGTTGCATAATCTTCGCCACTCTTAGCAGCCTCAATAGCTTCCAAGAAACAACTCTTAGCAGTACCAGCACAAGAAATTATCTCAAAACAAACAGTCTCATAATTACTTTGATTCATTATTTAAGCATCCCCATAATTTGGTCAAAAACCTTCTTACCATCCATCATGCCATATGTAGCCATTTCAATAGTATCAACAGGCTTTTCTCCAGCAACCGCAACAACCTTGCTCTTTAAGTAACGAACCTGAGGACCCAATAAAACAACATCAGCCTTAGGAATATAATCACTAGACACAGCCATAGCTACCGCATTAACTTCCATCTCAACATTGTTTTGTTTAGCAGCTTCCTTAATACGATCACACATAATCGCAGTAGAAGCTCCTTGCGAACAAATTAATAGAACATTAATCATCTTTTCCTCCTTTTTTGGCATACAAAATTGCAAGTACACCTTCAATAAAATTTATGCTATTTCCAGTAAAATAATCCGGAAACTTAACATTAACATTCCTGCCACTCTTAATAATGACACTTCTTTTTATTTGCTTACACAAAGTACTATTCTCATTAGAAGATAAGGCATACATCTTAGTATTCAACTTAGCACACCTCTTCTCGATAAACAACAAATCCTTTGTCTCTCCACTCTTTGAGATAAAGATAACCAAAGACGGCTTATCAAACACAAAATCAAGTGGACTCTTCGCATGAGCACAAAAATCTAATTCATTTAATTTATCACTGAAATAATCACAAATGTATTGTGAATAACCAATACCTACAAGATGAATTCTTGAATAAACGTTTGACAACAAATCCTTAACAAGCTCATCTACCACCTGCAAAGACTGTTCCGTAATAAGCATAGTTTGCATCACACCAGGCACATGATACTCAATAGGAGACAAACATTGATGCTTAAATCCAAATAACATCTCACTATAGCTCTCATAACCAAGTTTCTTTGCCAAACGCACAATACTTGTCGTTGACACATAAAACATCGATGCAATCTCTCTTATCGCAATCTTATATTCTCCCTTTTGGATACGCTTAATAATCTCATCGATTATAAGCACTTCCTCATCGGTCAAATTATTCATTTTTGCCAAGTCGTTAATATTCATAAAGCATCTCAATCACTTAGATTATAACATCACAACTTTTGTACCGCCGATGTAATCATGAAACATTCTTTCATTTTTTTCAAACACTAAAAGCGACACAGAAACAAGAGAAATAATTGTAAACAAATAAACCAAATATCGAACTGGAACGCGCCCAACATAAGGCATTAAAACATTACGAATATAGTTGCTTAGTGGCACAAAAGACCCCTCAACAATAACAACTCCAAGTAAATCTCTTCTAAGCAAATTCATAAAAGTAGCTTCACTGCCATTGTTATTTATAATCTTAATTTTTAAGATCTTCTTACCAATTGTTTGTCCCTTAAAAACATACCTAGGAATAACACAGAAATAAACTATTTCCACTATAAATAATATTCCAAGTATTACTAGTTGTTCATTTTTATCAAAAACACTAATAGGAACCACATTACTTATCAAAGAACCCTTTTTATATACATCAATTGCCACCAACAACGAATTCATCAGAAACGTTATTAGATACCAATCAATAATATATGCCACCAAGCGTCTAATCTTCACTTTATTTAACCTTCTTTAATTCTTCTTCTTCAATTAAATACTTCTTATCTAAAGTCTTAATAAACGGATAATAAATAACACCTGCAACAACCATAATTACTAGTTGTAATAAACCACCACGAATATCATTACACATTAGATAACCGCCCAAGAATGGAGGCATAGTCCATGGAACTACAACACCTGTAGGATATGGAACCAAACCAAAATACATTGAAGCATACGCAATTGTTGTACAAATAAATGGAACGATCATGAATGGAATCAACATAACTGGATTCATAACAAGTGGCAAACCAAAGATAATTGGCTCATTAACATTGAACAAACCTGGAATAAGACCACCCTTACCAACTGCCTTAACTCTTTCAGACTTGCACATAAACAACATCTCAAACGCAAGAGGAAGAGTAATACCTGTACCACCCAAGAAAATAATTAAATTAGCGAAATCCTGAGTAACAATAAATGGACGAGCAGCCAACGCATCAGCCGCATATACTGCATAATTGGCATCACGAGCAGCATACCATAGTGGAGCCATAATAGAATCAACAACATTAGTACCATGAATGCCAAAGAACCATAAGAATGAGTTGATAAAAGAGATAATCATAGTACCAACAAAAGAAGTAGTAAGACTTGCAAGTGGAGCTTGTAATAAACTATAAATCAAATTATATGCAGTCTCATAAGGTGTCGCATTAATCACATAACGAACAATCAAGAATACTAGAGCACAAATAGCTGCTGGAGTTAAAGCTGTAAATTGATTCTTTACAAACACAGGAACACTATCAGGCATCTTAATTGTCAATTTCTTCTTTACACAGAACTCATAAATACCAACTGAAACAAAGGCTACAATAACGCTTAAGAACAATGATGAAGCACCAAACATTCCCAAATCAATCATTCCATCTTGTGCATGAATTAAAATAAAATAACTCATCAAAGACATTACAGTACCAGGAAGTGGTGTCAAATCTTTCTTTCTTGATAACTCATAAGAAGTACCAATCATAGTAACAAGCGCAATCAAACCAAAAGTAGATGGATTAATAATATCCCAGTTCCATCCACCCCATATTTCCTCTCCAAAGATAGAAATCATTAAATTTTGGAAAGGCTTAAATGGAATTTCACCAATGATACATGCAAACGCGCCAACCAACAACAATGGTGTTGTAAGCATAATACCGTATTGAATAGATGAAATATACTTATTCTGTTCAATAACACCAGCTATTGGAAGTATCTTCTCCTCCAACCAACTAATAAACTTTTTCATAATCTTCTCCTACTTATTTAAACTCTGGCCAATATTTACCATTAGCCTCTTTAAAATCCTTAATTAACTTCTTAGCTAAATCAGCATCACGAACCACTCTATTTTCAGTAAATGCTTGTAAAAGTTTTTGATCACTTTGTTCAAAAATCGCATCAACCAAAAGCTTTTCACATGCATATTGATTCTCAAGTAAACCCTTTTCAAATTGAGGCACCTCACCATAATTTAAAGGAACAATTTCTTGAGCACCAACTCTACATGCAACCTCTAACATCATTCCTGAATCAAGATTTGGACAAATACCATTGTTCTTAGTCATAACCAAGCCAATGCTGTTGTCGTTATTAATAATAGACAATACTAGTTCAACCAAATATGCTGCATGCACATCATTATCTGCATAAACTGTAGAAGCAGCCTGTGGATTATCAATTTCATAATCTGGATTGATTCTAGAACTAATATCATATTCAGTTCCCTTCATCTTACCCAAAGCTACAACCTTCTTACAGTAATCAAACACCATTGTTTCTCTACCCTTAACCACCTCATCATATCTTGTATGATCAACGCTATAATGGCCTAAAGTCTTGCCGTTGTATAGATAATATAAGTTATAAGTATTTGGTAATGAATAAGGGAAATCATGCATCATCTCTAAATGATTCAAGAAAGTAATTCCCCAATGATCATCTGGTCCCTTGATTTTCTCTTCAAATTGCTTATGCAAGTCATCATAATTATTCTTTACATAATCAAGTAATTCCGGAAGATAATCATGTCCAGTCTTCTTATCATAAATACCTGTAAACCAACCCAAGTGATTTAAACCAAAATACCTTGGATAAATCTGTGAACGCTTAACATTGATTAAAGGCAAATAAGCATCCAACACCGAAGTTGGCATATCACAAATATTAACTAGTTTCTTATCATCAGGGAACTTACGCTTAGTAGCCTCAGCCACAATAGCAGCAGGATTAGAATAATTAATAATCCAAGCATCCTTACTATATTTACGGATATCTTCAACTAGCTCAACCATTTGAACTACACTTCTAACTCCATACGCTAAACCACCAGGACCACAAGTTTCTTGACCAATCACACCATACTTATATGGAATCTTCTCATCATTATTTCTTTGTTCCATGCCACCAGCACGAATTTGCACAAAAGCGAAATCAATATCCTTAAACGCTTCCTCTTTGTCTAGTGTATATTTGAATTCCAAACCCGGATAATATTCACTAAACATTATCTTGCCAAATTCGCCTACTGGTCTTTGCCTTTCTTCATCATTGTCATAAAGAACAACTTTCTTTAAAGGAAAGTCCCTTTGCATCATACAAAGTAATTCAATCATATCTGGAGTATAGGTACTACCGCCTCCACAAATTACTACTGAATATTTTTTCATTGTTTCTCCTTCATACAAACGCACCTTCGAAGTATTGTTTATGGCTTTATTATAAAAAAGTAAATTTCAAAGTAAACGCTTCAAACAAATTTAGAAAACGGTTACATTTTAAGTAACCGGTTACGCTTTTTTTACTAAAAACATGAAACAAAAAAGGACTGAGAATAACCCCAATCCTTTGTTTGATTTAATCTAATTATCTAACTACTTAACTTGAGCAGGACCAAAATCCTTATGTTCTACATAGTTACGAGCATTTTCCATTGTACGAGTAGCGATAGCTTGTAATGCTTCACGAGTGAAGAATGCTTGATGTGAAGTAATAACTACTTGAGGGAACATCAACAATCTACCAGTAATATCATTTGTAACGATATCATCAGACAAGTCAGTATAAACATTTGTATCCTCACCCTCATAAACATCTAGTGCAACCGCATGGAACTTACCAGCCTTTAAAGCGTCGATTAAATCTTCCGCATTAATCAAACCACCTCTTGCAGTATTAACTAACATTGCAGTAGGCTTCATCATATCGATTGATTCTTTATTAATCAAGTGATAAGTACCGCCTTCTCCCATAATTAATGGAGCATGAAGAGAAATTAAATCTGACTTCTTAAACAATTCTTCCTTAGAAACATAAGTTAACAAGCCGCTCTCTTCTAATTGCTTATTAGGATAAGCATCCCAACCAATAACCTTCATACCATAACCCTTACAGATATTAGCCATACAAACACCAATCTTACCAGTACCAATAATACCAGCAACCTTATTATGTAAGTCCATACCCAATAAACCAGTTAAATCGAAGTTATTATCCTTAATCTTGTTATAAGCCTTATGAAGTCTTCTATTAGCCATTTGTAAAATAGCCATACCATGTTCAGCAACCGCATAAGGTGAATAAGCAGGAACTCTTAATACAGTAATACCCAATTCATTACATGTCTTGATATCAACATTATTGAAACCAGCACATCTTAATAGAACTAAGTTGACATCATATTCATATAATTTTCTAACAACATCTTCGCCACATTCATCATTAACGAAAATGCAAACTGCCTCATAACCCTTAGCCAAAGAAACAGTCTCGCTTGTTAAACGAACATCAAAATAAGTGATATCAACATTATAAGTACCAGGACCCTTATCCTTTGATAGTTCAACGAAGAAAGTCTTATCATAGTCCTTAGCACCGAAGAAAGCTACCTTCAATGGACGCATTGTATCTAAACGATTGAACTTTGTATCCAAGACATGCATTACCTTGTCGAAACATGCATTCTCATCATCACCATCGATATCAATCTTAATCTCATCATTTTGTTTACAACCAAGAGATAAAATAGCAGTCACATTCTTCGCATCAACAGTCTTTCCATTTGCAGTCAAAGTAACTGTACTATTAAAGTTACTACAACCCTGTGCAAACATAGCAGCAGGACGTGCGTGCATACCATTTTCATCTTTAATCACATAAGTATAACTAATCATTTAATTGTCCCTCTCTTTTCCTTTTTTATTATAACAAGTAAACTTATCATATAGTTTACACAAACACACAATAAAAGCCGTTTTCAAGGGATAACGCTTACAATGTTAATAATTACCCTAAAAGAGACATTTTGAGGGTTTTTTCGATAAAAAAGTCCTCATTTTGTCTGTTTATGTGTATAATTTAAACAAGGAAACAACATGAAATTTGCAATTAGAGAAAAATTATCAGGGAAAGACATTAAACAGTTAAGAAAAAAATTAAATCTAACGCAAAACGAATTTGCAAACTTTTGTTGCGTCAGCAACAAAACCATAGAAAGATGGGAAAAGAGTGAGCAAGTATATGGAACCATAAACACTATTTATGAAATGCTAAACAACAATAATAATTTAATAGAAGAACTCAAAATCCCAGCATTCGCTTCAAACTTCACAGTAAGATTAAAATACTATGAAAATGCCATGCTATGCACATTAATAGATGTTGATGAAATCAGTAGAATCATAAAAATAAAAAACTTTACCAAAGATATTTATAAACGTGCATTCGGCACTAACAATATCCCAAACTATGATGACTATATTGAATTCTTAAAAAGTAGATGTTTTCCTGAAGAAAGAGATAAATTAAAGCTCATGTTAAGAGAATTAGACCTTCCTTTTTATGATCCTTTTATGATAATTGAAAAAACACAAGGAAGAATGGCTGAAGACAATTTTTGGATAAAAATAGAATACGGAGGAATCAACAATGATTGACTTATTTGATCAAGAAATATACCAAGATAATCGAAAATCATCAAAAGGCAATCAACTAAAGTGGCAAAAAGAAGACACTTGGTACAAGGCTGATTACTGTGGCTATGAAGGATTAGCAGAATATGTTGTTTCTAAACTTTTAGTATTCTCTAATTTAAATGAAGATGAATATGTACTCTATGATACTGAACAAATTAGATATGGAGACACTATCTACAATGGCTGTAGAAGCACAAACTTCTTAAAAGAAGATGAATCTTTAATCACCTTAGAAAGACTCTTTAAAAACAGATATGGTCAAAGCTTATACCAAAGCATTTTTAAAATTAGCGACTTAAACAAAAGAAAAGACTTCATCATCAACAACATCAAATTATTAACAAACCTCCAAGATTTCGATAAATATCTATCTAAAATACTAACTATCGACGCTTTATTTCTTAATGAAGATAGACACATGCACAATCTTGCGGTAATAAGAAAAAAAGATGACACCTACGATTACTGTCCAATCTTTGACAATGGTGCTTGCCTATTATCAGACACTATAATGGACTACCCACTAAACAAGGATATATTCCAATTGATGAAAAAAGTTAGATCAAAAACTATCTCTACTGATTTTGACGAACAACTAGAAATAGTAGATGATTCTTTAATTAAATTCACTTGGAATAGAAACGATCTTATCAACATTTTAAACAACGAGCCATATTATGATGACACCATAAAAGAAAGAATATATGATGTTCTAATGGCTCAAAGAAACAAATATAGCTACATGTTTAAATGAAAAAAGTCCTCATTTTATCCCTTCTTTAACAATCATAAGTCTTTATATTTTATTTCCCAAAAGAGTACAATATATCTATGCGAAAGAAAATATTAAAAGACTTTTTTATCATTGCCCTAGGAAACTTCCTATTGGCAGTCAGTGTTTCATACTTCATACTACCATTCAACATCCTAACAGGAGGTGTTGCCGGTGTTGCCGTAGCCATTGCCCCAATAGTACCATTCTCCCAAAAGTTTATTATTAACTTTCTAGTAATCGGACTATTCCTAGTAGGATGGCTAATACTTGGCAAAGAATTTGCGGTAAAAACAGCACTATCATCTATTCTTTACCCAATATTCATTGACATACTATCACTATTCCCAATACCACTAGAAATACCAACACTACTAGCTAGTATCTACTCAGGATTAATAGCTGGTATCGGTATAGGTATCGTAATAAGAAGTGGTGCCTCAACAGGCGGTATGGACATTCCACCCCTTGTGCTAAACCACTTCACAGGCATCGAAACAAGTAAATTCATCTTCATGACCGACGCCCTTACTTGTTTACTAGGCCTTATGAACTACCCACTAGAAGCACTATTAAATGGTCTAATTTCTGTTATCCTAACTTCTATGGTAATCAACAAGATTGAAACTGCCCACGGTGATGACTCGCTACAAGTTGAAATCATCTCATCTAAATGGGAAGAACTTAAACAAGAAATTTTTAATGAACTAGATAGAGGCGTCAGCATCTTTAATGTACAAGGTGGCTACACTCTAGAAAAACGCAAAATGTTGATGGTAATCATCGACAAAAGAGAGTACTCAGACTTACTTGAAATATTAGAAAAAGTCGATCAACAAGCCTTCGTCATCACAACACATGTTCAATCGGTATATGGACAGGGCTTTAGATTAACATACAAATAATATTATAAGGAGGATATCCAAATGATCGAAGAAATGATGAATCTTGTATATCAAGAAGACGAAGAAGTTGGACAGGCAATCAAATATGAATATGTAAGACAAAATAGAAACATCGAACTAATTGCCTCAGAAAACATCGTATCACCAACCGTACTATATGCTATGGGATCAGTGCTTACTAACAAGTATGCTGAAGGATATCCTAGTAAAAGATACTATGGAGGTTGTGAAAACGTTGATGTTGTTGAAAACATTACGATTGAAAGGGTCAAAAAACTATTTGGTTGTGAATACGCAAACGTTCAACCGCATTCAGGTGCTCAAGCTAATATGGCTGTCTTTTTCGCCATGTTAAATCCTGGTGATACATACATGGGCATGAGCCTAGATGCAGGAGGACATTTAAGCCATGGTAGCCCTGTTAACTTCTCAGGCAAATACTTCAATTGCGTACCTTATGGTGTAGATGAAAATGGTTATATTGATTATGACAATATCCTAGAACTAGCCAAACAACACAAACCAAAATTAATAATTGCTGGAGCCAGTGCCTACCCTAGAATCATTGACTTTAAAAAGTTTAGAGAAATAGCAGACGAAGTAGGCGCCTATTTAATGGTAGACATGGCCCACATTGCAGGACTTGTTGCCGCAGGCCTACACCCTAGTCCCTTCCCATATGCTGATGTAGTAACCACTACTACTCATAAAACATTAAGAGGACCAAGAGGTGGTGTAATTCTTTCAAATAACGAAATCAATGAAAAGTTCAATTTCAATAAAGCGATCTTCCCTGGAACTCAAGGAGGACCACTTGAACATGTTATCGCAGGTAAAGCTGTAGCCTTTAAAGAAGCCTTAGATCCTTCTTTTAAAGAATATCAAACTCAAATAGTTAAAAATTGTAAAGCCCTTGCTGAAGCTTTAAGAAACAAAGGTTTCAACATGGTAACAGGTGGTACTGACAATCATTTGTTACTATTAGACTTAACAAACTTTGATATCACAGGAAAGGAACTACAGGCTAGATGTGACAATGTCTATATCACTTTAAATAAAAATGCTATTCCAAATGATCCTAGAAGTCCTTTTGTGACAAGTGGCGTAAGAATTGGAACAGCAGCCATAACTAGTAGAGGAATGAAAGAAGAAGACATGGAAATTATCGCCGGTCTTATCTATCAAACCGTTACCGACTATGAAAATAATATTGATAATATAAGAGAAAAAGTTGTTACCATTTGTAACAAATATCCTATTTATGAGAACTAAATACCCAACATATTTATTATCTCATAAAAAAATTTTAAAAAATAGACTACTCATTTTATTTAAAATTGGTATATTAAAAGTGTAAAGAGGAGAACTTGTATGAAGGAGATTCTACTAGAATTAAATTAGTTCTCATTCAATCCAATCAGCGTTGAATGAGAGTACATTAGCTGATTTGAAAGGATGTGATACTTATGAAGGAGATCCTATTAAATTATTAAGCATGAGCCATAGCTAAGAGTTATGGTTCTTTTTAATTAATTCAACAATTCTCACAATAACTATAAACACAAACGACATCAAGAAATATCCTGCAAGACCAGCCACAATATCTCTGAATTCCATAACACCGCTATTTGAGTACCATTGAGCAATCTCTATCGCAAAAGTTATTACCACCAAAACTGTAAACACATAAAACCATGCGATTAAAACCTCTAAGTGTTTCTTGCTCATCCATTTAAACAAAGGATAAAACACCATCAACATCAAAACACCCATTATTCCTATTATTAGAAAATGTAGTTCCTTATCACTTAAATAAGTCTCATATGAATCATTTAATGTTAATAAATAACTATGTACTCTATATATAATATCTATCAATAAGTCTGTAATTCTTTTAATCATGACAAGCAATTCCTTTCAATTTTATTCAGTATTATAGTCCTTGTTTGTACGATAATCAAAGAACTAGTTAATTGACGTTGTATACTTTATTACTTGTTCGGCAGATTTTAATGATTTTTACCAGTTTCCGCCGTTTTAATCGTTATAATCAAAATTAAAGTGGCGGTAAGTGTATAAATTTACTCAAACTCCGCCACTTTAATCATTATTACAACAATTTCTTATATTGTTTTAACTTATCTAAAAGAAGTTCTTTATCCAATAATCCCGAATCATATTTCACAAATAACGAAGCTGATAAATCTCGATTATATAAATATTCAACATCTTCAGTATCCTCATCTATACAAATAACAATGCCAACACTAGGTTTTTCTTTAGTCTCACTGAAATAATTATCTAAATATTCTAAATTGACTTTCATCTTATTAAGATATTCTTGTTTATATTTTCCAAGTTCCAAATCTAATGCAACAAAACAAGATAGTTCCTTATTTAAAAACAATAGGTCTATTAAATTATCAAAATCAGCTTCATATTTTTCACCAAACAGTGATATATTTTTATCATTATTTAAAAGATACTCTTTTAAATAATCAATAATAGAATCCTTTACTCCTTCTTCTATTTCTTGTTCTTGTTCATTCATATACTCAAGCAAGACATCATCAGATAATGCCTTATCAACTATCTTTCTTATTTCATCAAATGATGAATCAACTTTCTTCTTTGACTCCACATATTTTTTATAAAAATTTTCCTTTATACGACCTTCTAACTCTTCTTCGTTCAATTGTTCCTCAAGGCACATATCTACATAGAACATGCGCTCTTCCATAGATTTACACCCAGACATTAGCACCAAATTCATTGGCCAGTTCAAGTTCACCAATGCCTTTTCTACAATCTTACTATCTTTATATAGTTCATAAAATTGTTTCATATTATTAAGGTTTCTTTCGTCAAAACTTTTTGATCCAGAATAATTTCTTCTTAAAAATTCACTCAAACCAACCACAAAATCTTCTGACTTCTCACTGATTATTTGACCGATTTGATAATACATCAAAATCATTTCTCTATTGACCATCTGATATGCTCTTTTCTTACTATCTGCCACCATATTACTAATTTCCTTAAAATCTCTCATGCATTCTCCTTAAAACAACTCATCCTTCAATACTTCTTTAACACGATTATCACTTTCAATCTTCATCCTAATAAAGTTGATAGTGCACTTCCTATTCTTTCTAACAACCGTTAATAAATCTTCTTCAATGAAAGATTCATAAACACTAGACAAGGTCCTACCAATCAATTCATTTCTTCTAGCGTTAGGATAATCATTTAATACTTTGGCATATTCTTTTCTAATCAACATTTCTGTAATATATTCATTCGCAAACTTCTTCTCAAATTTTTCTTCATTCTTATTATCATGATTCTTAGTTCTTAATATTGTCTTTCTATTAAAGAATTCTTCAGACACAATCTTACCCCAAACCACATGGCCCCACTTATTCTTATAATTATAATTTTTCGCAATTACACCCTCAGGCGTTTTACCATCTGGCATCAAATAATGAGTCTTATTAATACAAGCGGCTACCTCATCAATACTTGGATTCTCAAGTCTAGCAATCTCTGGTATATAAGTTAAACCATACTCTTCCAGTAAAGGAACATACTCATCATAAGAAAGATATCTTCCATAATCGCCATCCAACTCAAACACATCAAAAATATAAAACTTCTTCCATGCATCACTATCATAAGTTCTAATAGTATGAGGAACTAGATACTCTCCAAAAACATAATGATTAGGATGCTTAGTCAAATAATCCTTTATCTTCTCATCATTAACAATCATGGCCATAAAACCTGCATTATCATTTTCCAAAGATAATTCTCTTTTACGAGAACCTGCATGCAAATTACCATCATCACCTAACCAAACAACACTATTAGTGCCATCAATCTTAGGCTGTATTGTAACAGTTCCATTTAAGATTCCATCACACTCATCTCTACCTAATTTCTCAATATGCTGATATGATTTGTATTCCATTTTTACTTCTCCTTCTTCTTAAGTTACTTAAGTATACTAGAAGAGACAAAAAAAACAGGTCGCTTGTTAAGCGACCCTAATTTAACTAGAATATGATACAATGTTCCCCATATTTTTCTAACTGAATATCCAATTCAATAATGTCATATTTCTTATTCTCAATAAAATAAGAAAACACAATATCCGTCTTATCACAAGGTGATAATGCATATCCAGCCCTTGCAAGCAGCTCCTTTGTCTGATCCATATTTAACTTAGCACCAACACACAAACGCAAGGCAGTATTCCTATTTGGATGATACATAGGATCGTTTTTAATCTTAGAAAAGACCTTCTTACTAAGCATAGCCCTCTTATAGACTTCTGTATTAGTTAAACCATTTTGCCCTATAAGATACATCAAATATTCCGAGAAAGTATCCTTCAAATGAGCAAGCCTATCTTCTAGTTCTTTTGGTGTCTCTATACGATAATCAATTCTTGAATCCTCGATTTTAAAACCGTCTAAATAAGCATCTAAATCGTCATATTCAAATAAATTTTCACACAAAATAAATACATCTAAGCCATCATTAAGCTCATCCAAGACAATCATCAAACCATCTTCCCTAGAAACCTCTGAATCACCAAAAGGAATCAAAGGAATCGCAAGACTATTAACGTCTAAGCTTAAACAATCCTTATAAAATTTTCTTAATGTCGTTTCATCTTTACAAGACAAAATAGATGTAGCATCAACTACTACATCTACATTTAAATATTTGATATCGTTAGAAACAATCCTCAAACTCATACTATGACAACTTCTTTTTGTTAGTCTTCTTCTTAGTTGGCTTCTTCTTTAAACATTCTTCCGCAAACATGAAGAACGTTGTCGTTGAACTATATAAGTATCGGTTAGAAACAAATTCCATAATCAATTCATCTATAGTCCATGGTTGATACATAGAGTCATCAAAATCAATAATTTTATCCATAATAGAAAGATCATTGATTGACTTTACAAACTTCTTAAAGCCTTTGTTCTCCTTATTTAGTTGTTTGATATATTCTTCAGCCTTTGCATAATCGCATTTCTTATAATAAATAATCGCAAGACTCAATAAAAATTGTGATTCCGTAAATCCATCATGACTATACTTTTCTGTTAACTCTAAAGCTTTCTCTTCCTCTTCAAAATAAGCATACAATTGAATCAAATGATGTCTAGCCCCCATATTATCATTTTCATTCAAACGTATAATTTCTTCAGCTATTGATACTGCCTTTCTTAACATATTGCACTGGATATAATCTGCCAATAATGAATAATAAAGTCTAATAATAGGTCTTGTTTTAAAAACCATATAGAACTCACCAACTGAATTCTCATATTCATCTTTATACTTAAGTTTTACTTCCTCTATCTTCTGACTTAACTTTTCAATCTCTTCCTCAAAAGTATTAGAACTAACCTCTAACAGCCTAACCTGTGCATCAAGATTATCAGGCTCTAATTCTAATGCCTTATTCAAAAAATCTATTGCCTCACCCCTAGAATCAGTTGTCTCGGCCATCTCTAGATAATCATCAACAGTTGGCTCATCATCATCGTCATGCAACTTACTATTATATTCATTCATAAACTTCATCAAAAGTTCATTCATCTCTTTTTCACCCTCATCACCAGTCGCATGCTTATTTAAATATTCTATAGCAGCCTTCATTGCCTTTTCGGTTTGTCTACTCATTATTTATATACCTCTTTACACAAAGTATACTATATAGGCATATAATAATAAAGCTATGAATTCTTTTAAAATTATGAGCCTAAACCTATTAACAAGTGGAGCTAACATACCAGGTAATCCACCCTTTAATATTAGAATAAAAGCCATTAGTTCCATGTTAGAGGAATACACACCAGACATAATCGGTGTACAAGAACTAACTGATTCAATGTTTCCTTATCTTAAAGATATTTTAAATAAATACTCTATCTTTGGAGAATCAAGGCATTCTCTTTTAAGTGATGAATATTCTTCAATTCTTTTCAACAAAGATAAATACGAACTACTAGACGGTAAGACCCTATGGCTATCTAATACAACAACTAAGAAAGGATCTAAATATCTTCTTTCCCAATTCCCTCGTATTGTCACTTATGTTTATTTAAAAGACAAAGAAACCAACAAAACATTCACGGTATTCAATACTCACTTAGACGCTAACTTCCCATTTATTAGAACCAAACAAGCAATTATTCTTTCAAAGATAATTCATAAGTACCAACAAGGTGACTTTACCCTGCTATGTGGTGACTTTAACTGCACTAGGTTGTCACCTGCCCTACGTCTTTTAAACAAAAGATTAAAAGACCTATCGTATGATGAAATGGGATCAACTCTTAGAGGCAATGTTGGTTCCTTCTTATATAAACACCTTCCAATAGATCATATCTTTATATCAGATAATCTATCTATTGATGAAGTTAATAAGATTACATCTTCTTATAACACGATATATCCAACTGATCATTATCCTATTATTGCCAATGTCTATTATTAGTGTTCTCATTTCAGAACAAACTATCAAAAATTACATAAAGTGTTCTCATTTGAGAACACTTTTTATCATTGAAAAGTCCATACAAGTTAGTTATAATGTAATGATTTAGTTTAGCATTAAACTATCTGGTAGGTATGGGCTTAGGAGGAATATTTTATGTATCATTATTTGTCTGACTCAGCTTTTAAAAATGCGCTTAAAAAAGAAGGATCAAAATTAAGCCAAGAATTATGCCATCAATTGAAAATCGACCACAGGATAGGTTCTAGAGCACAACTAATAGGTAGTGCTAAACGAAACATGATTACCCAAAATGAAAATGAACCAGTTGATTTAGATTATAATCTAATTATTGTTAAAACACCTATCAAAGATGGCAAAGAACTTAAAAACGCCATTATGAAATCATTTAATAAAGTATTAAAAAGGAACGGTTATGATGATTGCCAAGACTCAACATCGGCTATTTCAACCAAGTATTATAGTTTCAAAAAAGGAAATCAAACCAAATATAAATTTGATATCGGAATCGTAAAGGAAGATGAAAAAGGTGAATGGAAAAGGTTAATTCACAACAAAACCGGCAATATTCAAACTGATACATGGTTTTGGAATCAAACATCAGTATTTAAAGATTTAAAAAAGAAAGAGGCTTTTATCAAATCAGAAGGAAAATGGACCCTTCTCAAAGAGAGATATCTTAAATATAAGAATTATAATCTTAGATTCAATAACAATGACCTATATTCATTCACTTGTTATGAAAGAGCTGTAAATGATGTTTATAATCAACTGCAATTATCATCTTTAGTTAATCACAGTAGAGTTTAAAAACTTTAAATACATATCTATTTTTTTATTGGATAGTCACTTAATATTTCCCTATTTCGCTTATCAAATATCATCCCATAAGCGAAATGAGGAAATTTATTTAACTAGACATTTAAAAACACGATATCTCACATCAATACGAAACACCGTGTTTTTACTTTGTCCTAAAAAATCAAATGAGTACTTGGGGAATTCTAAAGGACAAACACTACTTTAATTCAGGCCAGAAACCCTTATTAGCCTCAATCATATCATCTAAGATAGCTTTCGCAACAGTCATGCTAGGTACAGTCTTATTCAAAGTAAATGCTTGTAACACCTTCTCATAAGAACCTTCAATACAACCTTCAACCAATAGCTTTTCACTATTTAATTGTTGCATCATCAAACCTTGTTGGAACAATGGAATAGGCTTTTGAGAAATTACTTCAGGTCCATCCTTACCAATATAAGCAGGAACCTCAACCATTGCATCATATGGCATATTAGGCAAAGCACCCTTATTCTCAACAATTACCAAGAAACGAGCCTTTGTATCATTCTTAAGCGCAATAGCCAAATCAGCAATCCAATCACCATGACTACCTGCATAGAACACCTTCTCATCAATCTCACCAGTTTTTAAGTAATGATCAATGCCATCAAACAAGTTCTTCTCACGAGTTTCCATTACCTCATTAGCACGAGTATGTTCAACATTTGAATGCTCAACAAATTCCTTAGCTTGTAAATAATAGTTCAAATAAGTATTAGGAATATATTCTGGGAAGTTTTCAAGAATCTCATAAACGCCCTTCCATACATAATACCAACTGCCCTTAGCATGACGATTAGTATTATTGCTAGAGCTTGTTAAACTTTCCTTACCCTTCAAATAAGAAGCAGGTAACAAGATCTCATGTTCCTTAATATAAGCCTTCAAAGGTTCCATGATACTTTCGCCCTTATATTCGATATTAGTAAACCAACCAAAATGATTTAAACCGAAGTAATCATAAACAATATTCTTCTTATCCTTAATCTCCAATGCAGCAGCAACTAAATCAATAATAGCGATAGGCATATCACAAATATTGATAATACGTGCATTAGGTCTTAACTTATTACAAGCCTCAGAAACAATAGAAGCAGGATTAGAATAATTAAGAATCCAATAATCCTTCTTAGCATACTTTTCAACATCATCAATCAACTCAATCATAGGGAAGATTGTACGCATACCATATGCCAAGCCGCCACAACCACAAGTCTCTTGGCCAACACAACCATGCTTCAAAGGAATCTTCTCATCACTCTCTCTCATTGCATACAAACCAACACGCATTTGAGCAAACACAAATGATGCATCGCTATAAGCTTCCTTCTTATCATTAGTAACTGTTAACTTAATACCTGAATGTAACTCTTCATCCAAGATCCACTTAACTACAACAGCAACCTTATCTTGTCTTTCCTTGTTGATATCGTATAAACGAATCTCATCAACACCTAATTCATCCTTACGTAACGCAATAGACTTAACAATACCTGGAGTGAAAGTGCTTCCTCCACCTGCAATCGCAATAATCATATATCTAGACCTCCTTATTTTATTTATTCAACGTTGCATCAACAGCTTTTCTAACTTGTGGAACCTCGATACCGAAGATAATTTGAATATCATTGTTCTTCTTAACAATTCCACTATTCTTAACCTTATTAATAACCGCATCATTAACCAAGCTTGCATCCTTAACCTTAACTCTTAAACGAGTGAAACAGTTATCAACATTTTCAATATTTTCTCTACCACCTAAACCTTCAATGATAGCTTCAGCAACACCATCGTTAGATGTATTAACAGCCTTAACAGTTGCTTCACCACCTTCAACAACAACAGCATCCTCTCTACCAGGTGTCTTTAAATTAAACTTCTTGATAATGAACACAAACACTACAAAGTAAACAACAATTTCAGCTAAAGCTAATAAATACATCTTTGGCCAAGCAGTTCTTTCAACACCAGCAGACAAGTTCATTAAGAAACTATTAATTAAGCCTGTAGTCATAGAATGAATATTGAACACTTTTAATAAAGCAACAAATGTACCCGCAATAATTGAATGAACTAAGAACAAGCCAGGTGCAATAAACGCAAACATGAAATCAATTGGCTCAGTAATACCACTTAATGTAGCAGTCAACACAAGCGGAATTAAGATATTCTTAGTAGTCTTCTTATTCTCAGGCTTAGCTGTGTAATAGAAAGCAGCACAGATACCAATATAACCAAATGTCTTAGCCAAACCTGTTCCCATATAATAGATTGAATCAGAGAAAGGAACACCCATTTGTAACTCAGTTAATAGAATTGGATAAGCACCAACGATTGTCTTATCACCTAAAGCTAAAGTACCACCTAAATCACCAAATTGGAAAGGTGCATATACTAAGTGATGTAAACCTGTAGGAATTAGTAAACGTTCTAACATACCATATAGGAATAAACCAAAGGCACCACTACTAGCAATCACATTAGTTAATGCAGAGATACCATGTTGAACAACTGGCCATACATAACATGTAGCCACACCCATAACGATTGAAACGCCAACCATACAAGTGAAAGAGAAACGAGTTCCTGAATACATGCTCCAATATCCCTTAAATGATGCATCACATGTCTTGTTAAACACATAACCTGTTAAGCAACCAAGAATGATACCTGAGAATACACCCATATCTGTTACTTGGAAACCTAATACTGTAGATTGACCTGTACCATATAGACCTAACATCGGATTAGCTTCAGCAAGTAAACCATTTGTAGACAATGTTGTATTATTAGCTACTAGGAACATGAAATAAGCCATTAGACCTACCATTGCAGCTTGATGCTTATCTTTCTTAGCTAAAGCAGCACCAATACCTACTGCAAACACAAGGCCTAGGTTATTAATAATAACCATGATACATTGGTACAACAAGTTACCAACAAGTTGAATAGGACCCCATCCTAAGAAAGGTAATAAACCTACAACCGCATTGTTAGTAACAAGCACACCAACAACAAGAATCATACCTGCCACTGAAATATAGCTTAGCGGCTGTACCATCGCCTTAGAAAACTTCTCTAAAGCACTCATAATTTTTTCTTTCACTTTTTCTTCCTCCTTCTTAGTGAAATAAAAATAGGCAAGACTAATAAATACTAAAAACTAGTATCTAATGGTCTTGCCTACTTAAAGTAACAATCCTAATATAAATTTTTAATGCAGAAATCTTAACAAGTGAACCAACAAGTACACCTTCTCCTGCTTAGACAACTTATATCCAAACTTATCTTGAATATAATCATCTATTTTCTCAATGCACGATTTACACTCTGATTTTTTACTAATCAACAAATCATACATATCATCTAGCTCAACTATATTCTCATTTTCATGATAGATAACACGATTAGCCAAGAACTTTAAATGTGTCATCAACCTAGTTGTATCTAGATTCTCTTTATCAAAGGTAATATTAAACTGTCCTTTAATAATATCCAATATCCCTCTAATAAATATAAGCGTATCAGAAATATCTTGAGTAGAAGCCTTAGTTGAAGAGTTAATAATATGAAGAGCTATAAGTCCAGCCTCATCCTTAGGCAAACGTACCTTTAACATCTCCTCAATCCTATCAAGAGCCCATAATCCGATTTGATATTCCTTACGATATAAGTAAGAAATCTCTGAATTTAAGAAATTACTCAAACTAGCATCCTTATAATATCTCTCAACCGCAAAATAGATATGATCGGCTAGTGCTATTAGAATTTGATTATCTAAAGAAACATTCAATTCTCTTGTAGCCTTTTGCGCAATCATCTCAGCAATTTGGAAATACTCAATAGGAACATCATCTAATAGTTCTTCGAATTTACTTAACTGATCATCTTTAATAAAAAATATCTTCTCTATCTTTGCCTCATCAATTAGATCCCCTGGCTTTTTACCAAAACCAACACCAGATCCTTGAACAATAGCCTCTTTATCATCAGTTCTCGTCGCTACAACATTATTGTTGTATACTCGAATGACCCTCATCGATATCCCCTTTCTTTGTTTAAAAAAGACCTACCAAAAAACAAGTGTCTATTGGGTAGGTCTTGCCTAATTAAAGTAACAATCCTATTTGATAATCTGCTTACGATTTAAATTATAACAATTCCCAAACAAATGTCAACGCTTTCTTTTTAGAAAATTTTCACAACTTCTTCTTAACAAGAACATATTCATTAGTCCTAAGAACTTCCTTAAACCCATTCTTAAGAAATAAATTGATAGATGGATTATCAATGGCTATATCATCATATAACTCAGCTATACCATTATTTTTCGCACATTGACACAATAAAGATAAGCCTTCATATCCATATCCCTTGCCCCTATATGGTGCATAAATAATCACATCCGCAATATATATTTCTCTTTCTAAATCTAAGTAATAAGCTACTTCACCCACAAATGTATTCTCATCACAAATATATCGATAAAAACGCTTATCATCCCTCATCCACCTTTGGTACCAAGCAACCCATTTAGACGCAGGAAAAGCTATAGTCCCATGATTATAAGACATGGTATCCTCATCAGACATCATCTTCTCTTTAAACCATAATTCATCAATTTTTGGTTTGTATAATTTAATCATTTATTATCTCTTTCTAATATCATCAAACCTGCTTCGTACAGATTTCTATACGTCCTATCAGGAAACAAAGATAGATACTCTTTAACTAAAGAAAAATCTATTTCCTCTTTTTCCACATAATCATTTAATTTGCTCTTAAATTCATCACCAGTCAATTCACTATATCTATCAATTATACTAGTAGATATAGTAAAAGAGTTTTTATTATTCTAAATTAGAGTGACAAATGTCACTCTATATGTCACTCTAAAAGAAAATTCTGATCTCACCGATAATGAATCATTTGTTTATAATTTGATAAAATATTTACTCCATATCCTTAATTTTTAAAGGATATTACGCAATTATTTAACTAAAAGAAGTAGCGTGATATGTTATTTAAAACCATAAAACCAGATTGGTTATTTTAAAAAACAATGATATATGTTGGAAAAATGTCTGAAATTATTATTTTTTGGTTGGCAAAATGTCATTTTTATCGTAATAATGGTTGCGTAAATGTCTCAACCTATATATACTATACTTAGAATAATGAAAGGTGTGAGATCATGTTAAAAAGAAAAATAGAAAGTTCAATTATTTCTTGGATAAAAAACGACAAAAAAGCCTTACTAATTGACGGAGCAAGACAAGTAGGTAAAACTTTTGTTATCCGAAAAGTTTTGCAAGAATTAGAATGTGATTATATAGAATTTAATCTTATTCAATCTCCAGAACTTGTACCATTATTGACAAATTCTCAATCGGTTGATGATATGGTTACTAACCTCTCTTTATTTACGGACAAACCGTTTATTAAAGGTAAAACATTTATTTTCATTGATGAAATTCAGGAATTTAAAGAAATAGCTACGAAAGTCAAATTTTGGGTCGATGAAGGTTCTTATCGATATGTGTTTAGTGGTTCTCTATTAGGCGTCGAATTAAAAAATATCACTTCTGCCCCAGTAGGTTATTTAAAAACATTAACCATGTATCCTATGAATTTTGAAGAATTTCTTCAATTATACAATTTTACAGACTCACTAAAAGAATCACTATATAAATCGTTCAATGATAGAACTCCAGTTAATGAAGCTGTTCATAATCGTATGATGAAAATATTCAATACATATTTATGCGTAGGCGGTATGCCTAGCGCTGTGCAAAAATTTAGTGATACTAAAAATCTTGAGTTGACAATGTCAGAACATCTAGATATAGTTACTCAGTATAAAAAGGATTTTACTAAATATGAAACTGAACAAAAACATATTTATTTAACAAGAATCTATGATTTGATACCTGCCGAGTTAAATAAGCCTAACAAAAGATTTATTTTTGCAGATATGAAGAAAGGTCTTCGCTATGAAAAAAGTTCAGAGGATTTTTTATGGCTATCTAACGCAGGAGTTGCACTACCAATATACAATGTAAGCGAACCTATGATTCCTCTTAAGATTAATGAAAATAGCAGCCTATTTAAGTTCTTCTTATCAGATGTCGGAATGCTTACTACGCTATATGGAAAAGCGTGTAAAATGCAATTATTAGCTGACAATCCAAACATAAACTTTGGAGCTATCTATGAAAATGTTGTAGCCCAAGAATTAAAAAATCAAGGTTTCGATCTATACTATTACAACACCAAACGTTTTGGAGAATTAGATTTCATTATTGAACACAATGGAAAAGTGCTTCCTATTGAAATCAAGAGTGGAAAAGACTATAAGCGTCATTGCGCACTTAATAATATTATGGAAGTATCAAATTACTCCATAAACGAAGCCTTCATCTTTACGAATTACAATATCGAAGTCAATAATAATTATATTTATTATCCTATTTACATGTTAATGTTCTTAAACAACATTGACGTAGTACTTCCCTCTATTGATATTCCTGATTTATCTCATTTTTAAATAATTCTTATGAAAGATATGATTAAATAATCATATTTTTTTACTATTTATCTCAAATGAAATTACAAAAAGAAAAAGAAGCATCTAAGTTTCTTAAGAAACTCAAACACTTCTTTGTAATCTCTTGTGTCAATAAATTAACGCTTAGAGAATTGTGGAGCACGTCTAGCGCCCTTTAATCCATACTTCTTACGTTCTTTAGCACGAGAATCACGAGTTAAGAATCCTGCAGACTTTAATACTGGTCTGTAATCTTCACCAACTTCAAGTAATGCTCTAGCGATACCATGACGCATAGCACCAGCTTGACCAGTTAAACCACCGCCGTAAACATTAATGTTTACGTCGAATTGACCCTCAGTGTTAGTAATAACAAGAGGTGATTTAACAACCATTCTCAAAACTTCTTGAGGAAGATATTGATCTAGAGTCTTTCCGTTAACAGTAATAACACCAGTACCAGCTGTCATATAAACACGAGCTACTGATGACTTACGTCTACCTGTACCTAGGTAATTTACATTGTTCTTTTTCTTTGCCATTAGTATACTCCTTACTTAAGCTCCATAGGCTTTTGTGCAGCATGAGGGTGGTTAGCACCTTCATAAACAAACAAATGAGTTCTCATACGATCACCCAACTTGTTATGTGGAAGCATACCTTGAATAGCATGTTCAACAAGCTCTACTGGATATTCTCTCTTCATTAAACCAATACTTCTACTCTTTAAGCCACCTGGGAACATTGTGTGGTGATAGTAGATCTTCTTCTCTTCTTGGTCGCCACTGTAGACAACCTTTTCAGCATTGATTACGATTACGTAATCTCCGCAATCAACATTTGGTGTGTAAGTTGGCTTATGCTTACCTCTTAATACAGCAGCAACCTTAGTTGCAAGTCTACCAAGAGTTTGGCCTTCTGCATCTATTACATACCATTCTTTTTTGACTTCTTCAGCTTTTAGCATTGTAGTCTGACGCATATCTTTTTTTACCTTCTTTCTTGTCTTACCGGGACAGGAAGCATTTATGCCCCATTATTATAAGAAAGCTATCTATATTTTTCAATAAAGAAAGTCCTTATTTTCCCTCTTTTTCATCAATTTTCTTGATTAAATACTGCATAACTGACTTTCTAGTCACAATACCCATCAAAATATCGCGATCATCCACTATAGGAACATAGTTTTGAATCACAATCAAATTCTCTAATTCCCTCATAGTAGTATCAATCTTCATAGCCGGAATATAATTAGGCCTAATCACATCCGCCACATACTTTTCTTCTAAATCCTTGATACAAACGCTCTCTTCACCGATGACGTTATACAACAAATCACCCTCCGCAATTGAACCAGCATAGACACCAGTCTTAGAATCAAGAACTGGTATTACAGTATAACGATGAACCCTCATCTTCTCAATTGCCTGTCTTAAAGTCATATCATGATCAAGGTAACATACCTGATTCTTTGGTGTTAATAAAGTTAAAATATTATCCACCCAATAATTCCCTACCTTTCATTAACTGAACATCTTTACTTAAATCCAAACTCTTGGTCTCAATAACCTTAGATATAATAGCTACATAAGTATCTCTGTCTAGTGTAGATTCGAGCCCGTCAGATTCGAGCCCAGATTCGAGCCCAGATTCGAGCCCGTACTCTTCCTTAAACTCAATCAACGCATCTCTAGTACTATAATCAAAATAACCATCAAAACGTTCTATATCATAACCTAAGTAATCCAAGGCATATTGCATAATATTGGTATAAGTAGAAACTGAATCATATTTATAAGACTCACCATCAAAATTAACACCAGTAAAACTTAAAGCCTTATGATTTTCAATCTCCACATCAGGAGTGATACCCACGCCATTAATGGAAGTACCATTAGGACTTGTCCAATAAGCTACTGTAAGCTTAATAGAACTACCATCACTAATATTAAACTTAGACTGCATAACACCCTTACCATAAGTCTTAGTACCCACAATAGTCACATTGTCCAATCCTTCTTTTAAAGCCATTGTCAACACTTCAGAAGCACTAGCGGTATAGTTATTAGTCAAAATCACAAAATCCTTAAAATTATCATAATATGCATTGGAAATTGTATAATCTGTATCCTTCTTCTTAGAAGTGTAATTCTTATGCATAACCACTTTATCCTTGCCTAAGAACAAACCCGCAATCTCCTGCACTGCCGTCTCATAACCACCGGTATTATCCCTTAAGTCAATAATAATCTTTGAACAATCCTTATACTCATTCAAATATTCGATACATTCATTACCACTATTAACCCCAAAAGACATAAGCTCTAAATAAACAGTATCATCATCAAGCTTCCTTGCATAAACTGTCTGCTCAAAACTTCCTCTTACTGCTGTTATATCAATAAGTTCACTATCTCTTTTAATAGTAAACTCAACAACACTACCCTCTTCTCCTAGAACCAAAGACTTAACCTCATCACTAGTCTTGCCTTCTAATTCAGTTCCATTAACAGAAACAAGAATATCACCAGCCTTAAAACCAGCCATCTCTGCAGGAGAATTCTTATAAACCCTAGTTATCACAAAAGAACCAGGCACATAAGTAACTCCAATGCCAACATAAGACATATTAATTTGATTATTATAATAATCAGAAGCCTCAACACTAGACATATACATCGTATAAGGATCATCACTAAAAGTAGTCATACCCAAATAAGCTTGATTATCTAACAACTTATCCAAGTCATCATAATCATCCCTATACAACCAATTATTCTTAATAATCTTCTTTATCTCATCAGACTTAGAATAAGCCTCATTTTGTTTATTAGTTAGTAATTCATTAGCTAAAACACCAAGCG
The DNA here is from genome assembly GCA_900546285.1 of uncultured Solobacterium sp. Taxonomy (GTDB): domain Bacteria; phylum Bacillota_I; class Bacilli_A; order Erysipelotrichales; family Erysipelotrichaceae; genus Colivicinus. The sequence goes on from URCJ01000002.1 coordinate 66,168, forward strand.
CAATGCCAACCACAAACAAGACAACACAAAGAATAATCAACGCCTTACGTTGTTTCTTCTGTTTCTCAACAAGAATTCGCTCTTCTCCCAAAGGCTCCTTCTTCAATTTAATTCTAACTGTATTCTCTTTTTCCATAACTCATCAAGGCAAATAATTAGCCCCATTCAAACGACAAGGCGCCCCCCTGTTCTCACAAGTAGTACTCAAACCAGCGCTACCCCAGCCACAATTGAACGACTTAGAATAGCTACCATTATTAAGCATATCAATATAAGTAGCCAAATCACTATTATCTCCATCACCCAACAAGAACATCTCAATATGACAATGCGGACCAGTAGAATTACCAGAACTACCAGCCAAAGCCAACTGAGTACCCCTTGTCACAACACCAGTTCCAATCAAAGAACCGCTATATAAATGAGAGAAAGTAAGTGCATAAACCTTACCATTAACACTACATAAGAAATAGATTTGGTTACCACCATATGAGACACCACCACCGGCACCACCACACGAATTGCCCAAATAACCCCAAGTAGGACAATTATCATCGGAAATAACCACAACACCATCAGCAGGTGCCACAATTCTTGAGCCAACACTAACCGCATAATCCACACCCAAGTGAACACCACCGCCAAAGCTTGCAGGATAATATGGGAAATTAGCTGAAATACTAGAACCAGGTACTGGCGATATAAAACCACTCTGTGGATCTAATTGATTAAGTTCATCTAAACTCAACTTAATATTCGCAATTAACTTAGTCTGCTCATCCAATTGGTTTTGATATTCCGCAATAATATCACTAGCCTCATTATAAGCAATCATAGCCTGTTGATTCTTATATTCAGCCTCATTAGACTTAATCTCTAAATCAGTCATCTTATTATCTAATTCTTGCTTAGATGAATCGAGCTCTGCCTTTTCCTTATTCAAAGACTCGATAACGTCCTCAAGTTCCTTACGATCCTGTTGTTCTTTGGCATTAATAGCCTCAATACCATATAGTCTTCTAAGCATATCCGCAAAACCATTAGAACCCAACAAGAAATCTAGAAGAGGCGAAAAATGCATTGTACCCTGTGACAAAGACATACGAGACAATACTCTTGTATTAAGCTCGGAAACAAGTTGCTCCTTCTCCTCAATACTTTTAGTAAGCTCCTCAATCTTAGCAGTCAACTCCTCAATCTGAGGCTTAAGTTCTGCAATCTGTTCATTCAAAGCTTCAGCTTCCTTAGCCCACTCTGACGCCAATTTCCAATATTCCTCTTGATTACTCTTGGCATTATCTATCTCATTTTGAAGACACTGTTGCTTCTTCTTTGCGTTATTAAGCTTACAAGTCTTATCATTCTCATCACAATCTGAATAATCACAATCCCCCGCCATTACAGTAACTGTCTTGTAATTAATAGTGCATAAGACCATACAAAAAACTAAACACAAAGAAAATATATTCTTTCTCATCGTTTGCTCCTTAATAGTCTTGAAACACTCAAATAAGAACCAATAAAACCTACTAAAATACCTAGTACCAACAAACCACCACATAAGTAATATAAGAAAGGTTGTGGACTAACTAAAGTAAATACACCAAGTAAATTACCACCTGAAGTATTGAATACATATAAATAGAAACCAACCATTGCCGCAATTGGAATTATCGAACCAAGAACACCTATAATAATACCCTCTACCAAGAAAGGCCCTCTAATATAACTATTCTTAGCACCAACATTCTTCATAATCCAAATTTCAGTATCACGAGCTCTAATAGTAATAGAAATCGTATTATAGATTAAATAAACAGCCAACACTGATAAAGAAACTACTAAAATACCACCAAAGAATCTAACCTTATCCAAACCATCAATCAACAAATAAGTATTACTACCACCATCATGTACTGAATCAATACCATTGATTGCCTCTACACTCGCCTTAACATTTTGAAGTTTGTCGCCATCCTCAACACTAATTAAAAAAGCATCATGGAAAGGATTTTGATCACGATAAAGCTCATTAAATTCCTTCATATCAGGATACATGTTTACATAAAAAGTAAACTCGTCATCCTTGCTACGATACTCAACGCTCTTAACACCATCAACACTCTCAATTTGACTCTTTAAAGTATCAACAGTAGCACTAGAATCAATATCATAGCTAATTAAAGCACTAAGAGAAATTGAACCCTCAATATCCTTAGTAATTACATTCAAATTATAAGTAAGTATCAAGAAGAAACCTACCAACAACAGAGTAATTGTAACTGTGGCAATACTGCTGGCAGCCATACCAAAGTGTCTACCAACACCCACAAAGCCCTCTTTTACATGTCTAAAAAAACGACGGAACATTATTTATCATCCTCCATCAACTTTAAACTCTCAATATCACCCAAGCTAATAGTCTCTGTATCAGCCTTATCAATTGTAGTCCTTACATCACAAATACCATCAGCCTTATCCCTGACAATATGACCATTCTTAATCTCAATAGTACGCTTAGGATGTTTTCTAACAGTCTCAATATCATGAGTAACTATAATGATAGTTGTCTTCTCCTCACGATTAATCTTCTCAAACAACTTAATTATTTCATTACTCTTCTTAGGATCTAGATTACCAGTAGGCTCATCCGCAATAAGAATCTTAGGCTTATTGGCTATAGCCCTGGCAATAGCTGTACGCTGTTGTTGACCACCTGAAACCTCACTAGGAAAAGAATTAGACTTATCAGATAAGCCAACAAGTTTTAATACTTCTCTAACTCTAGGTCTTAATTTATCCTTTGGAGTATCTACTACCTCCATCGCATAAGCAACATTTTCAAACACAGTCTTTTTTGGTAATAAACGGAAATCTTGGAAAACAACACCAATATTACGACGATACAAAGGAACCTTACGTTTCTTTAGTTTCCCTACATCAACAATGCTATTCTTAGCCTTCTTATCTAAGCTAATGCCACTTACAGTGACTCTTCCACTAGTAGGAACCTCCTCACCATCTAGAATCTTAATCATTGTTGACTTACCAGAACCTGTTTCACCAATAATATAAACAAATTCACCGTCATTGATATCTAAAGAAATATCATATAACGCATGAGTACCATTCTTATAGGTCTTAGCAACTTTTTCAAACTTAATCATACCTAAATATTATACAATATTATCTTTTTAATCTATAATTAAGGTAACAGGAGGTAAATCCCTATGAAACTTATTTTAGCTATCGTATCTAACGATGACTCTGCTTCAGTAAGCGCCTCATTGAACAATAACTCATTTCAAGTTACCAAACTAGCAACAACAGGTGGTTTCCTATCATTAGGTAACACTACACTAATTGTTGGATGTGAAGATGATCAAGTAGATCACGCAATTGAAATCATTGGAAAAGAATCAAAAAGAAGAACCGAAATTGCCCCATCTACTGCATCATTCATGTCTGGTGAATTCTCACCAATGCCAATCGAAGTAACCGTTGGAGGTGCTACAATCTTCGTACTTGACGTAGACAAGTTCATGAAACTTTAAAAGACAACCTAAGTTGTCTTTTATTATTCACATCTTATCGTATACCTACTTAAATTATCATAAGTACACATAAACAAAGTCAAAGGCCAACCATTAAGCATTCCATCAACATCATCACCATCCAACACTTCAATAGTACTTACATGATATTCAAACACATTACCAACTACATCAGTAAACACTATCAAATCACCTTCTTTTAACTTATTTAACTTATTAAACTGTGCCCTACTATTATGTCCTGCAATGACCATATTATTTGTATAAGCACTACCAGAATACCTACAAGGAGCTTTCTTTAACAATTCATCTGACCAATCGCTAAGTATTGGAAGTCTTAAACCTAAACTAGAAATCTCTAAAATCCCAATACAAGAAAGCCCATCCACATCTACTTCAGGCATATCCATATCAGGATTTAAAACATAATCTGGTACTTCCAATATAGTTTCACCTACAATTTGATTATCATAAGCCTCAATAAGTTTATTTTGACTATTAATGCTAATCCTATCATCAATCAAATTATTAACACTAATTATCAAAGCCAACACTAAACAAAATATTCCTGCAAAAGTAAACAACTTACTTTTCATGTCTTCTTCCAATCAACAAACAAGTAAAACCCACAATCACAAGAAAAGGAACTGGCCACCACAATTGCCCTGTTAAAGGTAATTTATCAAAAACACTGGCATTTTCCACTATTCCACCATCATTAGTAACAGTAACAGTATTACCACTCCTGCTAAGTCCAACAGTATAGCCACTTGGCACATTATCCTCTATAACATCATAAGTATATGTACTATCCAAACCATTCCAAGTAAAAGAGAAATGATTTAATTTATTCAATTCCTGTTTATCATAAACAACGCCATCCCTTAATAAAGTTACTTCGATACTACTAGGACGACTATCAACATTATCATTTTTCCAAACCTTTAATACATGTAAATTAATTGGTTCACTTCCCTTTAAAACCCTATCATACTTTAGATCAACAACAAGCTCACTTTCTAAATTAACTAAAGTTACCTGTGGACTATAAGTATAAGTACCATCATCAATTGGTTTAACACTGATTAAATATAATCCTTTTTCTAAACCATTAAAATAAACCTTATTATCAACGCCACTAGTTGCATACCCATCAGCACTTATATTGTCCACCTTAATATAATTAGCTAGCGCATTAGCACATGCTTGTAAATCGCCATCCAAAGAAACAGGATAGCCATCATATGGACTAACTAAACCATTATCATCAGCTATTCTATAGACGCTAACTTCCATACCACTTAATGGACACTCAACAACAAGATTACAACTACTAGCATGTACACTTACACTACAAGTTATAAGCATTATAAAAGAAAGCAACAAAACCATTACCCTATTTCTTCTCATGTAGTAACATCCTCTTTGTTCTTTCATAATCCTCATGTCTTTTCTTCTTATATAGTTTAATAATCAATACAGCTAAACAATACACCACCAACAACAGTAAACTAACACAGGTTATCACAAGATATTTATTCACCTTAATCGCATCAGAAGTAACCCTTGTACCATCAATAGTCATATTCTCAATCCTATGACCCCTTATAAGCAACCTATGAGTATTAATACCATAGGGAGTACAAGTAACAAGCGTACAATAATCTTTTCCCTCTTCAATAGCCAAGGCACTATAATCTTCAGGCTCCACAATAAGAATCTGATCAACCTCATATGTTAACATCTCATCATAGGCATGTAACATAAACACATCGCCAACAACCAACTTATCTATATCAGTAAACAACTTAGCACTAGGAAGTCCTCTATGTCCTGACAAGACACAATGCGTACTCTCACCACCTACTGGTAATGAACTGCCCTCTATATGTCCTATACCTACTTGTAATACCGATTCATCTACACCATGATAGATAGCTAACTTTAAACGAAGCTCAGGAATAGTGATATAGCCCATCATTCCATTGTCATCTACACTTAAAATATTACGATACAATTCATTATCACTAGGACTAGGACTAAACCTTCTACCGTTATCAACTAACCCAGAATTATACGATATAGCCCTATCCAATTCAGCAAGCTTCTCACTATCATCCATCTTTTCAATTCTTTCAGTATAATCAACAACAGCCTGTGTTTGATGCTGAGCATTCCAATAATTACTTACCGTTGGATATAACAGTAAGGACAAGCCTGTAATAAAAGTAATACATAAAATAATTGTACTTATATGCTTCCTCAAAACTACAGCTCCTCTCCTTAATGTTGTATTAGGAGACAATAGATAACCATCACCTCCCAATACATTAATAATTATTTAGCATTCTTCTTAGTAATCAACAATACACCTGAACCAATTAACAATGCAGCACCTACTATATACATCATAGTTGTACCTACACCACCTGTTGATGGTAATACTACACCTGTTCTATTTTCAATTTTAACCAAATTTTCAGTAGTAGTAATATCTGTACCAGTGCCTGCAGCTCCTTGTTCCTTATATGTAACACCACCATTTTCATCAATAGTGATTTCGATAGGTTTATTTAATTTATTGTAACCACTTGGGGCAACAGTTTCTGTTAAATAATAAGTTCCAGCAACTAAGCCTTTGATTGTAATCTTACCATTTGTTGGAGTTACAAATTCAGTTACACCATTGGCATATACTTCATATGCATCACCTCTACGATAAGTATTATCATCAATTCTTATTAGTTTTATATCGATATTTGTACTGGTAGTTAATTTGAACTTTGCGCCAGCAAGGTTAACAACCGTATCATCATTTGCATTCTTTCCAAACTTATATAGAGGTATTTGGTATGTCTTTACAATTGCAGTATCACTATTAGATTCAGCATTATTATTTCCATATACAACCCATGCAGTATTTTTGTTGTTTTCAGTTAAAATCTCGGCATCTTCAGTTACTTTACTATGGTAAGAAACAACTATTTCTTTACCAGCAACTAATTCATTAGATTTTAAAAATTTAATATGGAATGTACATCCATCTGTTAATGATGCTGCATCTGTGACAATCTCATAGAAATCACCTGCATTTTTAGTGGCACCGTCATATATAACTTGAAACGTAGAGTCAACTATTTTTAATCCATTAGTTTCCTTATCATGCAACACATAGTTCTCTGCACCTTCACCTACAGTTATTGTGGTTTTAAACCAAGCGATTCCGCCAATATCAGCACTTACTTTATCATGATAATTAGTAGCATCATAAGATACTTCCTTCTTTACTGTAGGAGCAATATTTTTTTCTTGAATAGTAACATCAGCGCTTAAAGTATTAAGAGAACATAATACACCGGCACTAGAATCAACTAGATAGTAACCCATGTCTAAGTTTGTAAATTCTACAGTTGAAGTTGTTGTACCACCTGTAGCCGCTGGAGCAACTTTAGAATCTGTTGGAATAATTGTTGTATGCGTCTTTACATAGTTTAAAGCAGCTTTCGCGAAATCTTTTGCGGTTTCATCAGTAAATAAAGTTGTTTTCTTAACGATTCCCATGTCCTCATCAACAATCTCTAAATACTTTTGTCCTTCAGTATCATTTTTAATAAAATCTTTCCAATCATTGCTAGTAAGTTTGTAAGCATAAAGACCGCTAGTAGGATCATAACTTTCCAACTCCAAAATTTTGTAAATTTTATACTCTTGTCCAGGAATTGCATTATTAATTGTAATCTTTCCAGTATCAGCAGCAAACACCATAGTAGTAGCAGACAATACCATCATAAACGCAAATAGTATTGTAGTAAGTTTTTTAATCAGTTTCATTATTTTTCCCCTTTCCCTTCATTTGTTAATAATTTCTGATTTTTGTAATATTTAATGTCCATTACTAGACTTATCACCTATCTCCTTCTCAATAACATTACCCCCGTCAGCAACATTAAGATTGCTCCTGACTTAATGTAACCATTAATTCCATCACCACCTGTAGCAGGTAATTGCCTTGTAACTATTTGATTGGTAACAGTAATTGTATCGCCACTAGTAGCGATGCTAGAATTTGTTAAACCACCAGAATTAGTTGTCTTATAAGTAGTTAGATATTCCATTCCAGCAACCACATGTACATTTGAATCAGTAATTGGCTGTCCGTTTTGATCTAACTCAAATTCGTAATAAGTTCCATTAATATCATTTAGATTAATAAACCTATCTGTTTTAACATCATCTCCAGTATTATAAGTAATCCATACCTTTTGAATCGCTAAGTCTCCAACACTTGGATTAGGTGTAGCATATAAGCCAAAACCATAAGTTCCCGCAATCGGCTTAGTAGGATTACCTCCAGCATTTAAGAATTGTTTAGTAACTTTAATACCTTTTTGTTTGTTATAAACTTCGAGTTTAAATTCTTCAGGACTTTCAGCAATTATGAGATTATTACCGGCATTACTATAAGTAACACACTTATCTACATATGCTATTACATCTGTAGCTGTATCATTATCTATCTTCTTATACATGATGTAATACTTTTGATTATTATTTTCATAACCTTCAGGAGCTATCGGCTCTTGAACTTCATAGATTGTATTGTATTCCAACAAATCTATCTTAAGAGTTCCATCTGTTGTTGTAGTGCCGGTTCTTTTAGCCGTCATATCATCATGAACGATTGTATTGTCATCTTGTAATATACATTTATAAACATCAAATCCTACGTCATTCATAATATTTGTTGGTTTATCACTATCGTACTTTTCGATGGTTAATACAGGTTTTGTTGTAGTTGAAGTACTACCACCAGCACTAGCTGTATAAGTAAATCTATTGAAATCCTTATTAGCTCCGCCGGTTTCTGAATAACCCTCCCAATATACGCGATTAGTAATATCTTTTGTCTGACCTGAATTAATCTTAACAGTTGCGGTATACTCGATCGTTACTTTCTTGCCATTTGGAATAGTAACAATCAATTTTGTGCCTGTGCTTTCATTAGAAATAGTATAGCGTCCAACATTATTGCGATCAGCATCTTTAACCGTAATTGTTTTTGGCAACAGAATTAAATCTTTGCTCATAACATCCACCAAAGTTAATTCACTATTATCGGTTGTATTAGTTGGTAACATTTGACCCATTGGATTAGCTACAATAGCATAATTAATCTTTTTGGTATCGCCAACTCTAGTTCCATCTTTAATCAAAGTAGTAAAATCGCCTTTATTAAGCACTTTACTATTGTTGGCTGTAGCTATTTCAATACCATTCGAATCATAAAGAGTAACCCTATTATTGAACGTTTTACTTTCACCATTCATTAAATAGAATTTATCAGTTACCTTGCAAACAACTTGTACATCGACCGCATATTTATCTTCTTCTTTTCCTGCTGTAAAATTGCACAACTTAATCAAGGCCTCACGGCCACCATCTTTTACATAATATTGAGTTGTTCTACTTATACCGCGGTCATCATTTGCCGTGTTAGTCTTCAAAGTCCATGTTCCATCAAGGCCACTTATTTCACCTGTTGTAACAGGATTATTATTCCATATATTATTCCCATGCCACTTGATACGTATATAGGCAAGTTCCATACCATCTGGTATTTGTTCCAAGACTTGATAATCACCGCTTAAATTACCTGCATGATTAACTTTAAACGCCCAAGACACATATAAACCGCTATTAGGTGTACCATCAGCATTATTTAAAAGTTTTACAGGAATTCTTTGTTCAGCTAATGTATTATCAGCCCCTCGATCTATAACTTGATATGTACCATCATACTTAAACACTTGGCCAAGTTCCTTAAGGATAATTCTTCCACCACTAATTGTATGACTAACGGGACCAGCCATCTGTTTCTGAGCATCCTCACCTTGTTTATTGCCATTCACATCGGGTTCTATTGCATACAAACTGTTTAAATATGTCTTCGATTTTCTATACTGAGGCAACGTCTTAGGCTCGGTCTTAAGGACAATATATAAATTGTTGTTATCGCCTAGTGTAATATTTTCTTTAGCAGTTAAGAACAAATCATTATAAGTGCCTGTAGGATAAGAAGTTGTTACATTATTTCTTGGCGATTCTTCAAATAAAACTTTTTCATTAACCAGTTTTTTTGCCTCTATAAATTCACTGAAGTTTTTATAAGAACTTATATCATAGTCCCCTCTATAAACACCAACAACGGAATCATCACGAATATAAGAAGCATTATTTTCTGTTGTATTAATTACTTCTTTAATTTGATAATTCTTTCTAATCTTATTTCCGCTCACTTTAATAATCCAATACAGTTCACCATTTTCCCATGCTTTGCCAACATTTTCTCTCTTAGGATCTTCATAGTACCAAGCTGTCTTAGTAAAATTTAAATTATAATAACCAGCAAGAGTCACACTTTGATCAGCTTTTACAGGATTATTAAAATGAAATCGTATACCTTCTGAATTAGCAGCCTCACTTAATTTAAAACTATTAGTAACCGTAATTTGAGCAACATTTTCTAGCCCATCTGGCATAGCATAATATTCAATCGTGTATGAATATTTGTTGTCTTTCCAATCAAATTTATTTAGTTGAATCTTAAAACTTGTTAAGTCATCAATATAAACCCACTTTGGATCACCTTTTTGTTCATCAGTTTTTGCATCATGCGCTGTAATCTTCATAAAACCAAGATACTTCATATTATTTGAACTAAAACTATCAATCAAATCAGCATTAGTAATATCCCATTGACCCCTAGTCTTATTAAGAACAACTGTATACTTGTAACTTCCCTTAAGCGCAACAAACGTATTACCTTCAGGGTAGGGGCAATCTTGTCCATCAACATAATAAACTTTTTGAGTGCTTGGAATATAAATCCTTTCCTCAGCAGATAAAACTTCACCAACCGTCTTTTCTACCCATTTATAGCCATCTATTTTTTGTGTGTTATTAATGCCATGTATCATAGTGCCGTTCGAATCCCAAGCAGCATTGTCTGAAGACACTGAAAATCTGTTTATTACATTCAGTTCATTCGCCATCTTCTCTGCAAAAATATTTGGATTAACCTTTACCTTATAAGTGATTTTATAAGAAGCTCCCACTGTCATATCAAAATGATGGCCATCTGCGCCTTTAATTTCAAACTTTTTATTAGTACCACCATTATCAAAAGAAACTGTATAATCTTCGTTTTTTGTTAGTACTTGATAATTAGGATTTGATTTTATCTTCTTCTCTACTTTAATAGAATCTTCAAGATATCTAAAATTGTTGAGGAATTCATCACCATCATCATTCAAATGCACATCTTGATGCTTTAAAAAATCATGAAAAACAACATTCTTCAAAGGATAATTAGTACCATCTAATACCTCAAATTCTAAAGTATAATTAATAACACCATTTTCTATATCATAGGCACCAGTTTTACTCATGTTTTTATTTAGCCTTGGTGTAAAAGTTTTCTCAACTAAGCCCTTATCATAATATTCATCCGTACCAACAACAGTTTTCTTTGTATACAAGTTAGCTGTATTCTTTAAAGCCTGATTATTCTGTGTATCAAAAGTATTATTTGTATCCTTCAACTCAACAAAATAAGTAAGCACACGACTCTCATTTGGTGCCATTTCACCAATAGTCCAAACAATACAACCAGGTTGACTTAAAGTACCATCTCCTATAGGCTGAGGAACCTTATCGCTGCCACTTGGTTCATTTGCTAAGTACAATTTACCGTTAACAGCTGAAGAATTACTAGAATTTATAGTCTCATATGGTCTATTTCCACTCTCGCTATTCTCAAGAGTATTTATCCTGGATATATCAACATACTTTTCGACTATTTTTTTATCACCAGACAACTTATCCACAACATAAACATTCTTGCTTCCATATTCACCTGCAGTCACAGTTACTTTGTACTTAATATAATCGCTAGCAATATCTCTTTCGAAGTCTTTAGAAACATTAACATTTCCATATCTTTCGATATAATCAGGACCATAATTCAATTCAATAGTACTGCTATCAGGCTTTGTAAAGTTGATAGTACCATTTGTTTTATCTAACTGGCTCAAGTCAACCTTAGCTTCTGCATTGAAATCACCATTAAGTGTGTCTGTTGAAGTTGCATCTTTTAAATAATCGTCAGTATATTTTATACGAATTGTTTTGCCACCATTTTCAAAGCTAATAGTTCCAATCTGTTCATTGTGTTCATTGGTTATTTCTCTTTCTGTAGTTTCAGAAATCTTAAAACCCATATTTGGAAGATTGTATACAAAAGAACCACCATAAGAATCTCTTAAATCAGCTTTACGAACATCTTTAAATTCAACCCTAATCTTAAAACTTGTATTATCAGGTCTTTCACCATCAGCTAATGGGAACTCTTTTTCAACACCACCGACACTACATGTTAAATTAACGCTCTTGATTTTAGTATTATCACCACTTAAGACAAATGGACTTGTAACCGCAGTTGTTTCTCCCTCTGCCAACAACACAGGCTCATCTTCACTCACAACTAAAACATCATCCTCACCAGAAGATTCATCATTAGTATTGTTTATAACAGGCTCTAAGGCGGGATCGTTAGATTCCTCTACCCCCCCCGTTCGTTTATGTTCTCAACAGTAGTAGGACCATTATTGTCATTTGTATCATCATCCTTCTTTTCTAGCGTAAATGCAGGAAGAATCAAAATAGATAAAGTAACACAAATCACAATAAAAGATAAGAACTTATTTATCTTCTTCCTCTTTAACTTGTCACTCCTACTTAGCATATTTATCCCCTAATACTCCCAAACTTATTCAAAGGCCATATTCTAAACACAACCTTACTCTCAATTTGTTCCTCAGATATGTCCCCAATAACACTAGCTCTAGAATCTAGAGAAGTATCTCTATTATCACCCATAATAAAGTAATGAGCTTCCTTTACTTGATGAGGAAGTTCAATATCACAATTGCCCAAAGACAATTCTTTTATATAAGATTCATCTAACACTTGACCATCAACGGTAACAACCCCATCATTACTGATATCAACCCATTGACCACTAGTAGCTATTACCCTTTTAATCAAAAGCTTATTACCCTGATAAAAAGCCACCACATCGCCAGTTTCTAACTTCTCATTCTTAACAGACAAAACAAGATCACCTGGCTCTAGTGTAGGAGACATAGAAGAACCATATATTTGTAAAACAGGCATCCAAAGAGTAGTCAACAAAACTGAAAGTGCAGCCACCACACACAACACACCAACCGTCTTAAACAAAGCACTCTGATAAAGTTTCCTTGTTCTCAACCTTTTCTTTTCATTATTCACTTCACTAAAAGTAGGACCATCAACACTAAGATCTGATTTCTTCATTTCATAAATCAAATCAATCAACTCTCCCCTACTTAAATGCCTTAAATCCTTCTTATCCATAATATAAAAAAATGTAAACGCTTACCGTCTACATTCCATTCTAATCATTTAATTCACAAGTGTCAATTAAAGAAAACGTTCAATCACACCAACCATAAAATCATGATCACAATCCAAGTCAGAAACATATTCTACGCTTGCTTTTACATTATTACTTGCATTAGAAGGACAAGCACTATGATAACCCCTATTAAACATTGACAAATCATTCTCATTATCACCTATTGCTAGTATTTCATCCTTTGAAACATTAAGTAAATTAGACACCACATCAATTGCCCTTCCCTTAGAAGTATCCTTGTGATGACACTCAATAAACCTAGGAGTAGAATACTCAAAAACCATATTCTTGGTATTAGTTTTAATAAAGTCTTCTATCCCCTTCAAAGTATTAGGATCTTCTTCCATGAAGCAAACCTTATAAACTCCCTCTTTCTTTAAAAGATCATTCAATTCATCCTTACTCAAAACAACAGGCTTCACAAAAGTTGAAAGATTAGGAGTACTAGTTATATAAAAATTTGACTCCGTAAAAACCCTAGGAACTAAATCATGACTATAAGCATAATCCAACAAAGCTAGTGCCTCATCCTTATCAGTAAAACAATTATAAACAACCTTATTATCAATCTTGATATAAGACCCATTACCACAAACCATATTAGACAAATCCACAAAAGACTTAAGGCTATCCACATTATAAGGAAGTCTACCAGTATTAATAATAAAACGTGTGCCATCTAAATTCTTTATAAACTCCACTGTCTTTTCATCAACACTTTTAACACTATTTAATAAAGTACCATCTAAATCAGAAAAAATTAACTTAAGCATTAGGATTCACCATCTCTATAAATTTAAACTTATTGCCATCATATTCATACACACAAATACCACAATTAGGAACCTTAAAAGAAGCATCATAACCTACTATTTTGTAATAAAAACACCTACTCGCAACCGCATGAGAAACAGCCATCACATTACCAGTGCTCTCTTCCATTATCTTAGACAAAGCACTATAAACTCTATCTTCTACCATTTCCCTATTCTCACCACCAATAGAAGTAAAATCATCATGATATTCTAGGCACTTATGATAATCACCACCATCCAAAGAACCAAAATACATTTCAATAAGACCATCAACACACTTACCATCTTTTCCCGTAATTAACTTACAAGTAGCCTTAGCTCTACCAAGTGGTGAACAATAAACATCAGTATACTCAATCTTATTCTTAACAAAATATTCTCTAGCATTTAAAGCTTGCTTAACACCCAATTCAGTCAAAGGACTATCACATCTTCCTTGCGCTAAACCCTTAATATTAAATTCCGTCTGACCATGACGACACAAATACAATCTCTTTACCATGGTGCTATTATAACTCAATTATTAGCTTTTTCTAACTGAAGGCGAATCATAAGATAAAGGTAAAAAGATATAACCCTGTTGCCTTAATATATCTATCATCTCGCCTAAACAAAGGGCAGTATTTTTACTATAATCATGCATCAAAACAGTCATCACACTATACTTACTAGAACTATCAACCACATTATGCAAAAACTCATCAGGACTCAAATTAGCCTCACCATCACCGGTAGTAAGCGTCCAATCAATATAACCATAGCCCATATCAACAAGTTTATTAACTAAACTTGTTTTATTCAAACCAGAATAAGTAGCCTGAGGGGAACCACCAGGAAAACGCATCACATTCATCTTAACCCCCAACAAGTTATAGATAAAATCATCATTCTCCTTTATATCCTCTATAAAAGCATCCTCGCTTCTATAAATGCCATTCTTAATTTTGTGACTTGCTGTATGATTAGCCAAAGTATGACCATCATCCCTAATTCTCTTATATAAATCATCAAGATTATCTTTCTTAAGCACAAAGAAAGTACCCAAAACATTCTTTTCTTTAAGCACATCTAGAAACAAAGGAGTAGTCTTGCTATATGGACCATCATCAAAAGTTAAGTAACAAACCTTAAAGTTTGCACCATTTCTAGCTCTTTCATCAGCTTCTTTTGCTAACTTAAAATAAGATTCCTTTACCTCTTTTAAAGAAACATCTACATCCTCAACCTCTTTATACATTACACTTAAATGATCTAATTCACTTTGATTATTAGCTTTAATGTTATTAAAAGTATCAATATCATTCTTAAGTTGTTCATTAATATTAGCTAACTTGATCGTATTCACATAATAATAAACTAAAGTCATACATGAAAAAACACATAAGAAAATAAGTATTAAACTTGTTAATAACCAAGTAGATCTTCTAACTCTTCCTTGCGACTTAGCCATTTCTCATACTCCCTAATACTATCTTCCTTAACATTTCTTAAATCACTAATATCCTTAGTCAACTTGTTTATATCATTATTCATATTATCGACATCATCTTGGATACCTTTTACCTCTTCTTTTAATTGACTATGGATATTCTCTTCCAATAAAAAACGATGACGCATGTAAAAAGTAAACGTCACCGTAACAATCAATATAACAATTTCCAAAGCTATCAAGAACTTCTTCATCTTCTCATAGCCTTCAAAGCTTCCCTTTTCATTGACTTAAGTTTATCATCTTCTCGCTTATCATAAAGCGTTTTGCCCCTACAAAGTGCAATCTCAAGCTTAGCCCTACCATCCTTTAGATAAAGCCTTAAAGGAATAACTGTCAAACCTTGTAACTTAGTCTTAGTATAAAGCTTAGTAATCTCATACTTATGAAGCAATAATTTTCTATCCCTAGTCTCATCATGATTAAAACGATTGCCATGATCATACTGAGCAATATTCATTCCCTTAATATAAGCCTCACCCTTTGAAAAAGAAACATAAGACTCCTTAAGCTGAACCTTGCCCTTACGAATAGACTTAATCTCCGTACCTAGCAAACTTAATCCAGCCTCATACTTATCCAATATTTCATAATCATGGAAAGCCTTCTTATTTACACTAACTTCTTTAATACCCATAATAAAAAAATAAAAGGGTCCTTTATTACCCTTCTACAACTCTAATGATAATCACTAACACAAAGAATAGAATTCCAAGTGCCATAGTAACATTTGATATTACTTTCTCAGGGCCTCTCTCCTTAACATTTTGGAAAAGTCCTAAATCACCTGATCCTGTAAAAGCACTCAAGCCATCAGACTTACCACTCTGTAATAAAGAAATAATAATAAGTAATATTGAAATAACTAATAAAATAATTCTTAACATAATTCACCTCTTCAAAGCGCGACAATATTCTACTACAAATAAAACATTGTGTCTATTGTTTACTCGCATTCCTCATTGAAATCTATTTAAACCTGCTTCATTTCTAAACGTGTCGAATTGCACACGGTTAAAATTTGTATTATTTAAAACTTCCTTCAACCCTATAAATTCAAGTGTATTTCTATTTCTCATCCAATTTTGAATGACAAATCTTGGATCATCTGTGTTTTTATATCTTGCTATGTCTGTCAAACTTATATAGTCATTCTTAAAATCTTCGGTATAAACTTGAATATCAAACCCATTAGCAGAAATTTTTTCATTTTTAATTTTTGACAAACCTTTGCCCTCCTTTAACATAATCTACTGTTTGCAATATCAATTATTAATAGTAGATACTCTAAGCAGCACGCTAATTATTTACTTTTTGAGTTTTAAACTTTGGTAGAAGTATTAAACTACTTCCATTAAAATTACTTTTTTCTCTGCTACCATTATAACATGAGACCAATAGCTTGCTCTGTTGCCTTTGGCTATTAAAGCTATTAAAAACGCAAAAATACACAAGTTAATTAGTTCTTGTCTATAACCCTAATTAATTGTGTATTTTCATTTAATTATTGGATTCTACGCCTGCCTTATGCACTAGCTTCTTGCACTTTCTTTCAAACTCACGACGCTCCATCATAATAACATTACCACACCCTTGACACTTAATCTTAATATCAGTGCCCACTCTAACTATCTCCCAATAACTAGACTTCTTACAAGGATGATCCTTCTTCATCTGAACAATATCACCTAATGCATACTCACTTATCATAACATTTCCTTTGAATCCATAATAATTGTAATAGGACCATCATTCAACAATTTAATCTTCATATCAGCACCAAAGATACCCTTTTCAACTTTATAATCCTGAGCCAATACTTCATTAAAATAATCATACATCTTAGTAGCCTCATCACCCCTCATTGCGTTACAGAAAGAAGGACGATTACCCTTGCTGCAATCAGCATACAAAGTAAACTGTGAAATAGAAAGAATATCACCACCTACATCCTTAAGCGCAAGATTCATCTTCCCATCCTCATCATCAAACACCCTAAGCTTCTTAAGCTTATTAGCCATCTTGTCAACAATTCCCCTTGTATCACCATCACAAAAACCAACAAGCACCATAAAACCCAAACCAATAGCACCTGTTACCTCACCATCAACTGTACAACTTGCTTCACTAACTCTTTGAACAACTAAACGCATAACTACTTCTTAAAAATAAATAACTTAGACAAAAAATAATTTGACACAATAACAATCACTTGCCCTGCAACCTTAACCACCATTGAATCAATATGCATAAGATTGATTCCCACAAACAAGATAAACTCCTCAACAACCAAAGTTAACAACCTAGCTGACACAAAAGAAGAAATCTCCTTAAGTAAACCGGTCCTATCATTCACCTTAGACTCAAAGACATAAAGTTTATTAGTAACATAGGCAAAACTAACAGCTAAAACCCAAGATATAACATTGGCAACATGTTCATTCAAACCAAGGGTCTTATTAAACAAATAAAACGTAATAATACTTACAAGGAAAGTACAGCCACCAAAGAAAAGATAACTGATCACTTCCTTGTACTTAATAAATAATTCTTTAATCTTAGACATACCACTATTTTAGATATTTAAAACCATTAACGCAATATTAAAATAAATCGCTAACGAACAAGCATCCGCAATAGTAGTAATCAAAGGTGATGCCATATAAGCTGGATCTAAATGAATCGCCTTAGCAAGTAGTGGCAAAAAACAGCCAAGTGACTTAGCCAACACGGCAGTCAAACATAAGGTGCACGCAATAACAATCGCAATACCCAAATCATGATACTGGATAAAAATGCGGATGCCATTAACAAGACCCAATGTAACACCACACATTATGCCAATTCTTGCTTCCTTCCACCAAACCTTAAACACATCCTTAGGCTCGATCTCATTGGTAGCTAAGGCTCTAATTACCATGGTAGAAGCTTGCGAACCACAGTTGCCACCTGTATCCATAAGCATTGGAATAAATGAAACAAGAAGAGGGATGGCAGAGAAAGCTACCTCATAATTAGTGATAATCTTACCAGTAATAATAGAAGACAACATCAACACCAACAACCAAACAATTCTATTCTTATATTGAGTGATTACTGATTCCTTCAAGTAGTCATTCTCAGAAGGAGTCATCGCAGCCATTATCTCGAAGTCTTCCTCATTCTCCTCACTCATAACATCCATCGCATCATCAACAGTAACAATACCAACAAGTCTATTCTCATTATCAACAACAGGAAGTGCCAAGAAGTCATACTTATCAAACATCTTCGCAACCTCTTCCTTATCCTCATTAGTAGCAACTGTAATCACATTATCTTCCATGAAATCATTAATACAAGTATCATAATCACGCATCAACAATTCCTTAACTGTTGTAACCCCAATCAAACGACGATCAGCATCCACAACATATAATGTATAAACAGTCTCCTTATTCAAACCGATTCTTCTAATACGATCAAAACATTCCTTAACAGTTAATCCTGACTTGATATCAACATACTCAACTGTCATAATAGAACCAGCTGAATCCTCAGGATACTTTAAGATTTCATTAATTGCCTTTCTCTTAGTTGGACTAGCGTTTTGCAAAACCTTACTAACTAGATTTGCCGGTAACTCATCAATCAAATCAGCTGCATCATCGATATATAACTTAGACACAATAGCAGCTACTTCTTGATCACTCAATGTCTCAACCAACTTCTCTTGAGTATCGGAACTCATATAAGAGAAAATATCAACAGCCTCATCCTTTTTTAACAACCTAAAAACAATCGCCAAATCTTCCTTTGACAATTCATCTAAACACTCGGCAACATCTGACTCATTAGACTCATTTAAAAGAACCTTTAGTTCCTTGAAATTGCCTTGTGACAATAATTCAAAAACCTTTTCTAACATTTTCTTCCTCCTTTACAAGAAGAAAGAAACAGAAGAACTACCTAGCACTCGGGTGTTCATCTGTATCTTTCTTATTTAAATATTCACACGAATGAACATCCATCTGTAATTCTCCTTTCCTACGCCTCATAATTCTATCGCATTTTAAGCCTTTTTACACATAAAATCTATGTTAGCCTTTTTAGCTTGTTCAATTTGATATTTACGCTCTATAAAATACTCTTTTCCATCTTTTATAAACCTAGCACCAGTTTGATGAAAACCAAAATTAACATTAGCTTTTATACACTGTTCTCGAATATCTAATACCCAATCATAGTTTAGGGCACGAATCTGGGCACGAATCTGCTGGCTCGAACCTGATTCCCCCGACACATTTACCTCATAAATATCACTACCAAGATACTTAGAAATATCCATCTTTTCTAACATTGGAGCCAAGATTATAGTCTTATACTTAATATTTAGTTTCTTAAAAATAGGCAAACGATAATCAGCCATTTTCTGATTCTCACAAGTACAACCAACAATCACATTATCCGGTACAGAAAAATTTAGTCTCTCAATTCTTTTGGTGAAGAAATAAAACATACAATCACTTCTTGTTTTCATCATCTCAAGACACTCATCACGCCAAGAATCCGCCTCACTCAATAGAAAGTCACTACTAAAACAAGTCATAATCAAAGAACCACTAGGTATCTTATAATTGCCTCTTCTATCCTTTTTTATAGGTAAATTAAAATCATTTGTTTTCTTGCATATGGTGCTATCCCTACCAAACATTTCATCCTGTCTATAGACATAACAATTTCTACAACCTTCTGAATATTTAGTGCAACCATGCCAAGGATTCCAAGTTACTTCCATCTTTTATTCTCGATATAAAAATCAATCTTAATCGCAACAAAATTAAGCAAGTGATAACAAGTCACTGCCGCAAACACAAAGACCATCATCAACAAGAAACAAACTCCTGAAATATGAACGATTGAGAAAAGTCCCTTCAAGAAAAATATTGATAATAATAGGCCTATGGCATTTATTAAAAGAACGCCCAACTTAAACTTATTAAAAGGCTTAGAAATATACATCATAATAAGAAAACCTACCGTTGCCATTATCATGATTGATACTGTAGCTACCTCTTGTTTATTGATGTTAAATACCTCACCACAAATCACGAAGATACCAACACCCAAGACATCAGCCAAACCAGCAGGCAAAGCCTTAACTAGGACATTACGAATAAACTTACCCTCGATTCGATTCTTATTAGACTCAAGTGCCAACAAGAAACCAGGAATACCGATGGTAAAAGCACCAATCAAGGAAATTTGATTAGGCTCTAAAGGATAAGTAATTGTCATCACTAAAGAAACAATAGCCATTAAGAATGAAAAGATATTCTTAACTAAGAAAAGACTTGCAGATCTTTGAATATTATTAACTACTCTTCTACCCTCAAAAACAACATCAGGCATATGTGAAAAATCGGAATCCAACAAGACACTTTGAGCAGCCTCACTAGTTGCCTTAGCACCACTAGCCATCGCAATACTACAATCAGCATCTTTTAAAGCTAAGATATCATTAACACCATCACCAGTCATCGCTACTGTATGGCCCTTATCCTTTAAGGCATTAACCAAGATTTGTTTCTGCTTTGGAGAAACCCTACCAAAAACTATATATTCTTCGCATGACTTCTTTAATTCATCATCACTTAAAAGTGAAGTATCAACATACTTTTCACTATTAGGGATACCAGCAAGTGTAGCTATCTCACTAACAGTCTTGGGATTATCACCTGAAATAACCTTGATATTCACACCCTGCTGCTTAAAATATTCAAACGTTTCCTTAGCATTTTCTCTTATCTCATTCTTAAAAATAATCAAAGCTAAAGGAGTAACACTATTATTTCTTTTTTCACCAAATAAAACTACACGACAACCCTTATCAGCATATTCACTAATCTTATTAGATAAATCAGCTGGTTGTTTCTTAATAATAAATTCAGGAGCACCTAAGACATATCTTCCTTCAGTAAACAAAACGGTGCTATATTTAGTCTCTGAATTAAAAGGAGTCATCTTAACTAGAGTATAATCGTTAGCTTTTTCATCCTTTAAAAACTTCCTTAAAGCTAACATCGTCGCATTATCATCACTGATAACCTCAGTGTATTTTTTTAATAAAGACTTATAATCATTACCATCAAGCGATATAAGTTCGCTAACCTCCATATCAGGTTTTGTGATAGTACCAGTCTTATCAACACACAAAGTATCTACACGTGCTAAAGCCTCAATACTTCGCATATCATGAACCAAAACCTTCTCTTTAGTAAGACGGACAACACTTAAAGTAAGCGCCATCGTTGTAAGTAGATATAACCCTTCTGGTATCATACCAATAACAGCTGCTACCATAGAGATAATACTCTTAGAAAAAGTCTCATCACTTATAAATCTAGCTTGATAATATAAAGCCACACCAATTGGAATGATGATAATACCAACCCACTTAATAATAGTATCAATTGACTTAATCATTTCTGACTTCTCGTTCTTAGCCATGGTCTTAGCTTCTATTGAAAGCTTTGAAATATATGACTCATCGCCAACGCTCGTAAGCCTTGCATAACACTTACCAGACACAACATAACTCCCTGATAATAAGTCATCATCTATTTCTTTCTTAACACTATCCTGTTCACCAGTTAATAACGATTCATTAACTGATACACTACCATCAACGACCTTTGCGTCAGCTACAATTTGATCACCAGTACTCAAAATAATGATGTCATCCTTAACTAAATCACTAGACTTAACCTCTGTTTCTTTCTCGTCTCTTAAACAGATAGTAACTGGTGCATTAATTAGTTTCATTTCATCCAAAGTCTTCTTAGCCTTTAACTCTTGGAAAATACCTACTAGAGTATTGATAATCACAACACCCATAAAAGTAAGGCTTCGATATTCACCCGAAATAAGCACAAGGATAGCTAGTCCTATAAAAATAAAATTGAAGTATGTAAAAACATGAGAACAAACAATCTCCTTAACACTTTTATCGGTCTTGATATTACTAGTGTTAGTTAAACCTTGTTCAACTCTTTGTCTTACTTCTTCTTTTGTTAAACCTTTAATTTCCATATATTCCTTCAAAAAAAGGCTCATAAAGAGCCTTAAACCTTATAATGCTGGTTCAATATCAACGTAATTTAAATCTGTTGGTGTTTCTCTACCAAACAAGATAATTAATACGGTTGCAACTTGAGTTTGGTCATTCATTGACTCAACTGTACCTTCCATGCCTGAGAAAGGACCAGATAGAATCTTAACAACATCACCAACCTTGAAGTTAACTTCAACAGTCTTGTCTGATTGACCGATTCTTCTAAGGATTGCTTCAATTTCAGGGCCCTTAACTGGAATTGGCTTAGCACCACCACCAGAAGATCCGATAAATCCAGTTACACCTGGAGTGTTTCTTACAACATACCAAGCTTCATCTGTCATAATCATTTCAACAAATAAGTAACCTGGGAAGATATTTCTTACTACTTCCTTAGCCTTTTCATTCTTGATATCGATAGCAGTTTCTTCTGCAACCACGATTCTGAATAGGTTATCAGAAATACCCATAGTCTCAAGTCTCTTCTCAAGATTATCCTTTACTCTGTTTTCATGACCTACGTATGTATTAACTACATACCATTGCTTTTCATTTGATACATCACTCATATTATCCGATTACTCCAATCATTTTTAAACAAACAGATACTAAGAATTGACATAAGTAGAAGAACACCGCAAAGAATGCTGTGAATACAACTACTTGAACACTATTAGTTAACAAATCATTTTTCTTTGGCCATCTAATCTTTGAAATTTCTTTAAAGATAGCAGCAGGACTAAACCACTTCATATTATGCCTCCTTATTTAGTCTCTTTATGTAGAGTATGCTTATTGCATCTAGGACAAAACTTCATGAGCTCTAAACGCTCACTTGAATCTTTTTTGTTTTTGTGAGTTGAGTAGTTTCTTGATAAACACTCGCTGCACATTAAAATCGTTTTATTCTTATCTTTCATAACTTTGGTATTTAAAAAGATATTGGCTAACAATATCTTCTTTATCATTATCCCCCAACAAGGGGTTGGTGTCAAATATTTTTTGATGCATTTTTTAATACAATGCTTTGGTAGGACAAGCCTTTACACATTCATAACACAAAATACACTCTGTAGCATTTTTACGTTTACGAGAATCGTTGTTAACCTCAACATTCATTGGACATACTTTTAAACATTTTTTACAACCAATACATTTAGTTTTATCGTAATGCACTCTTAACAAAGAGAAATAACTCATCGGTTTTAAGAAGATAGTAACTGGACATAAATATTTACAGAATGCTCTATTATCTTTAAAAATATAAGCTAAGATGATTCCTGATAGATAATAAAAGATGTTACCTATGATAAACAAATAAAACATTATCTTTTCTAGATGAGCTACTTTAAATAGAAACAAAGCTATTACCAGCAACAAAGAAAATGTGAATGTTAGATATCTAAGAAGCCCTAGTTTCTTGATTCTAGGCTTAAGTGGCGTCTTAAATGGAAGGAAGTCTAAAACCATTGCTGTCCAACAGGCATAACCGCACCATCCTCTGCCAAATAATAGAGGGCCAAATATCTTAGCAACCGCATAATGAATAGTAGCCGCTTCAAATGTTCCTAAAAATAGGTAGTACCAAAAACCTTCTATCTGCATATTTTCTTGGGAAATTAATCCAAGATAAATAAGCATATAAGAGCCCACTGCTAATTGCACAAAGTGTCTAGCATATTTTTTGCCAGCTGTAAAAAGAGCTGTTCCTAGGGCAAGACAAGAGCCAATATATGTGAAGTTAATCAAATAGAACAAATTATTCGTTGTAAGATACAACGTAAAAGCTATTATCTCAAATAATAGAAAGAATAATAGTGATGGTAAATATTTCTTGCATTCCATATTCTTATTTTATATTCTTTTATATCGATATTATGAAAAAACGGAAAAAGAAAAACTTGGTATTATCCAAGTTTCTCACCTAATTTATTTAATTCATCTTCCATGATTGAGGCAATAGATGCTAAACATCCATCTTCAAACGGAGAAATCAAACCAGCTTCTTTGACGATTTGTACAAAAGATCTAGTACCACCGATACTACAAATATGTAGATAATCTTTGAAATAATCAGGGTCATTATCAATAAATCTCTTAAAGAATTGTAGAGCACATACTTGAGCTAGTGTGTAATCAATATAATAGAAAGGAGATTGAAAAATATGTCCTTGGCGGTAGAAGTAGCCACCTCTTTCTAAAATATCAAAGTCTTTATAATCGATGTCTGGTTTATATTCCTTTTCAAGTCTTCTCCATGTAGCCTTACGTTCCTCACATGTCATTTCAGGGTGTTTATATACTTCGTGTTGGAAGTGGTCTACCAAACATCCATAAGGAAGAAATGTTAGGGCACCTGATAGTTCATGGTACTTATACTTATCTCCATCTTTACCAAAGAATAAATCTAGGTATGGGAAGGCAAAAAATTCCATAGACATTGAATGAATTTCACATGATTCCATTGTTGGGAAGGTAATATCAGGAATTTCAATTGTCTGCATAGATAAGTAAGATTGAAGTGCATGTCCTGCTTCATGACATAAAACATTAACATCACCTGCTTCACCATTAAAGTTAGAGAAGATGAATGGGACTTTATATTCAAACAGGTCAGTACAATAACCACCCATTTCTTTGTTTGGTTTTGTGGTTAAATCGAATAAATTGTCATCTACCATTCTCTTGAAGAATTCACCTGTTTCCTTAGACATCTTGGTATACATTTCAAGAGCTAAAGGAACAAGAACCGATTCATCACCTACTGGTTTTGGGTTGCCATCTTTGAATTCATAGTTTAAGTCGTAGCATTCTAATTTATCAACACCGATTCTTTTAGCTTGAGCTTGGTGGATTCTTGTTGCGAGTGGAACGATGACTTCACGAACTTGTTTACGATAATTTTCAACCATTTGTTCGTCGTAATCAAAACGGTTCATTCTTAAGTAGCCAAGTTCAATATAGTTTTCATAGCCAAGTTTTTTAGCCATTTTGTCTCTTACTTTAACTAGGGCATCATAGTTGTTATCAAATTTTTCTTCATTTTCTTTGAAGAAATCGCAATATGCCATAGTTGCTTTCTTACGAGTTTCTCTATCATCACTAGACATAAGTGGGGCGATAGATGCTAAGTTATATGTCTCACCTTCAAATTCAATCTTAGCACTCGCTTTTAGTTTGCCATATTCACTTACTAAACGGTTTTCTTCTTGAAGTTCAGCAATGATTTTTTCATCAAATGTTTTTAATGAATATTCGCATAACTTGAAGAATGTTTCAGGAATGTCTAGTTCGTTTTTGAATGGACAATCGTTTACAAGTTTGAAGAATTTAGTTTCATAGGCTTGAATATATGGAACTGTTTCGTCTAAATAATTTCTTTCTTTGTCATAGTATTCATCGCTTGTATCGATTGAATGTCTGATGTTACATAGTGTCAACATTGTTTGAATGTGGCTACGATACTTGTTGGTTTTTTTAAATGCTTGCATAAAAGCTTCTGCATTATCACATGCTTCTAGCTCTTTCAACAATGCTCCAAATTCTTTTTTGATTGTTTCTAGTTCTAAATGTTCGTACTTAAAATCTTTAAATTTCATTTTGTTTCCCTCCATCTATCAATTTCTAAGATTGCGTTTTCTTTATCTTCATACCATTCTATTGGCATTTGATTATTAAACCAAGTGTATTGCCTTTTAACAAAGTGACGCGTGTTCTTTTTGACAAGTTCGATGCATTCTAGGGGTGTTGCTACACCTTCAAAATAGGCTCTAAATTCTTTGTATCCTATTCCTTGCATGCATTGGTCATCAAAGCTAATCCCGCGTTCTAATAGGCCTTTAATTTCCTCTAACAGACCTTCGTCAATCATCATGTCTACTCTTTTGTTGATATCTTTATAAAGTTGTTCTCTATCTTTAGTTAGGCCAATGATTTTAGCATCATATAACATCTTGTGTTCTTGTTGTGCCTGGATTTTTGAGATACCTGTACCGTGTTTTCTTAAAACATTTAAGGCTCTTACAAGTCTTTTGCGGTTATTGATATGAATCTTTTCTAAACATTCAGGATCTTCTTTAAGAAGGATGTCATATATTTGTTCATTTGTTAGCTCGTCATAAGGATTGTCGTTATTTTCTTCGTCCTTAAATTCGTAATCATATAAGAGAGCTTTAATATATAAGCCTGTGCCGCCAACCACTATTGGCAGTTTGTTTTGTTTAGTAAGTTCATCTATTAAAAAACGACCTCGCTCTTGGAAGTCTTTTACTGAATAATTTTCACTCGGCTCCTTTATATCGATTAGATGATGAATTGCTTTTGATTGTTCATCTTTGGTGGCTTTAGCGCTACCGATATCTAATCCTTTATAGATTTGAATGCTGTCACCGGATATAATTTCACCATTGTATCTATTGGCACATTCAATTCCAAAAGAAGTCTTGCCTACTGCTGTGGGTCCTACTATAACTAATACTTTTTCGTTCATTAATAACCACTACCGTAATCAAATATATCGTCGTTAGTAATTGTTGGAGTGTCGCTAGTGTATGTTACATAATCACTGCTTTTTTCATCTAATACTTTTTCAACTTTAACAATAGGTCCGTTGAATAATTCGTAGTTATTATAGTTACCATTTAATACATAGTTGTTTGATAAGCGACCGAAATAATTAAGGGCATAGTTTTTGTCAATGACAAATTCCATAACCGAATTATCACTTAAGTGGTAGCAACCACTTCCGTCAGTGTCGCCATCTGCTTTTTCTTCGCATTTTACAAGTGGAAGAACAACACCGCTTTCTAGTGTGAAGTAGAAACGGTCTCCGATTTCACCATAGAATGAGCCTAGGGCAACACCAATAAAGCCGTCTTCATCATAAAGAAAACCAGTTGTTTCATCTACTGTAAGATTATTGTGGATAAACTTGTATTGTCTAGAGTTTCTAGCAGTTGTTGCACGATAGTCCATATATGTTTTAGCTACACCGCTTGCACATACATCGATTTCTTCACTTTTGAAGGCTTTTTGGTAATTGTATAAATCACCAAGTTCAAAGGTTGATGTGTTGTCTTCTTTATCTTCATTTATATAAGTGAAACCACTTATAAGTAGAAATACAAATAAAACTGTTAATAACTTAAAAATTCTTCTCATCTTTTTTATCTTACCACATTATTCTTTTGATAGCGAGTTTGTCTCTTGTTGTAAAGGTTGGCATTACTGTCGTTTTTAAGTTGATTCTTTACAAGATTGTGTCCTATAAATACAGCGTTGTTTTCGGAATTTTCAAAGTCTTGTATCGAGTAATAGCCATCAACAACATCAAATCTATATTTTATATTATTTATGTTGATGCCGCCTTTAGCTCTAATAATGTTACCATATCTTCCATGTATTATATCTTCCATGAAAACTATAGCCTTGGATATATTAGACATATTTAGGTTGAGTAATTCCACAGTATCATAGTTTGTGACTGTTTCTTCTTTTGACATAACTTTATTGTCATATGTTGTTTTTAATAGATTGTCAAAGAATTCTTTATTTAATAAATGATAATCATCAACGATAATATCAGCTTCGTTGTTGATTTTATTTAATAAAGAATATAGTTTTTCTTTTTTATCATAAGAAGCTTGTTCAATTTTTGAGACAATAATTGTTTTAGCTTCTTTTATTTGATTATAGACTACTTTTTCATCTATCATTTCGTTACCTGAAACGATGGTAATTGGAGCTAGTAATATTATGCGTTCATATAAGACTTTGCTTACTCTATTTATGACATTATTAAGAAAGGCTACGCCACTAGGTTCAATTACTAGGAATTCTGGATCAACGGTGTTTGCGATTGTTAAAATTGATGACGCGATGTCATTTTTAGTGCTGCAACATACACATTTTTCGTTTAATTCATATATGTTAAGGTTTACATCGTCTCTTAAACGGTCACTATCTATATCAAGAGATGCATATTCGTTTTCGAGTATACAAAAATGCTTCTGGCTTTTTAATGCCAATTCTTTTATAAATGTTGTTTTTCCTGCACCTAGGAATCCTGATACGATTAATATTTTCATATAAGTTTAAGAAAGCTGGAGTTTATGGCTCCAGCTTATAAATTTTTAGTCAGATAATTTAACTACTGGCTTAATCAAGTCAGCTGGTTTGTCTCTCATAAGGAATAGAGCTTCTTCTAGATGATCGAAGCCTTCAAATACATGTGTACTAAGTGGTTTTAAATCTAACTTACCACAGCTTACAAGGGCAGCTAGTTTTTCCATTCTTAGACGTCCACCTGGCATTAAACCACCATTAATTTGTTTATGACCCATACCAACACCCCATTCTACACGAGGGATATCAATGTATTCGCCACTGCCTAGATAGTTTACGTTGCCAATCTTACCACCTGGTTTTAGGCATTTGACCGCTTCAGAGAATGTTTCAACACCACCGCCTGCGATGATAATTTTATCTACACCTTTTCCATCAGTCATACTAAGAACTTGTTCTGAAATCGGTCCGTTTTTATAACTAATAAAATCAGTAGCGCCATAGTATTTAGCAGCTTCAACACAAACCGGTCTTGTGCCTACAGCAATTATTCTAGCAGCACCGTGCATGTTAGCACCAGCAACAGACATAAGGCCTACTGGACCGATACCAATAACCAGTACATTATCACCAAATTCAACTCCAGCAAGTTCTACACCGTGGAATCCTGTTGGTACCATGTCTGATAACATACAAGCGTCTACTGTATTAATATTGTCTGGTAATAAAGCTAAGTTACCATCAGCGTCATTTACATGGAAATATTCCGAGAATACACCATCTTTGAAGTTAGAGAATTTCCAACCAGCTAACATTCCACCAGAGTGCATAGAATAGCCGGCCTGAGCTTCTAAAGAGTTCCAATCGGGTGTAATAGCTGGAACTAATACTCTATCACCAACTTTAAAGTCTTTTACAAGTTCACCAACTTCGACAATTTCAGCACAACCTTCATGTCCTAGAATCATATTGTGTCTTTCACCAATAGCGCCTTCCCACAAAGTGTGAATGTCACTTGTACAAATAGCAAGAGCTAGTGGTTTACAAATAGCATCCATTGGTCCGCATACTGGTCTATCTTTTTCAATCCAACCAGATTCTCCGATTTTTAGCATTGCATAGCCTTTCATATTATTTTCCTCCTTAAGCATGTGCAGTGTTAATATCACTTATGCAAATTTTAACAAGTAAAAATATTCTTATGCAATAGTTTTGACCGAAGAAGGTTAAATATTTCACATAAAGTTTACAATAACCCCCCAATAATAACGAGACTATTCTAGACAAAAAGAAAAACTCTCTTTCGAGAGTTCTCTAACCGGCAACGTGC
>URCJ01000003.1 GCA_900546285.1 uncultured Solobacterium sp.
CTCAACCACTTTTTTTATGTCAAATTTCGTATTTAATTTTTACACTTTTCCTCCTAAAAATAAAAAAAGCACCTCATGGGACGAAAGATTTCCGTGGTGCCACCCAAATTACTTCTTAATACGTTAACGCCGTAATACGATATCCAATTCGTTTATAAGACATTGTCAATTTTCAGCTTACATGACTCTCTTTTTTAATGTTTTTATAAACTACTGACTTCAATATAGCACAATAAACAATAAATAACTATAAGGTATTGAGCTTATTAATCAATTTTCTTAAAATATAGTTATGATTGTTATATATACATCGCATGGTTGCGCTTCATGTCGTAAAGTTAAAACTTGGTTAAAGGATCGCAATATTAAATATATTGAAAAGAATATATTTAATACATTATTGAATGATAAAGAAATTAAATATTTATTAAGTAGAACAGAAAATGGTACTGATGATTTGATTTCTAAAAGATCTAAGATTATTAGAGATAATAATATTGATTTAGATAGTTTTTCTACCGATGATTTATGTAAATTTATTGTAGAGAATCCAAGTGTATTAAGAAGGCCAATTATTATATCCGATAAGAATATGCAAGTTGGTTATGATGAAGAAGAAATTGATGCATTTGTACCAAGCGAATTAAGAAAGCTTGCGATATGTGATAAGAGTTGTCCTCATTATCCAACATGTGGTTATTTAAGAGAAGAAGAGGAATAGATGAAAGTATTAGTAGGGTTATCAGGTGGTGTAGATTCAGCTATTGCCGCTTATGAATTAAAGAAACAAGGATTGGATGTAAAGTGCTGTTTTATGCGAAACTGGGATTCCGCATTAAATAATGATACTTTAGGTAATAGTACTTTAAACAATGACATCTGTCCCCAAGAACAAGATTATAATGATGCCAAAAGCGTTGCGGATGCCCTTGGTTTAGAACTTTTAAGAAAAGATTATATTAAAGAATATTGGGATAATGTGTTTAAATTCTTTGTGGATGAATATAAGAAGGGTAGAACACCTAATCCTGATATTTTATGTAATAAATATATTAAATTTGATTGTTTCCTCGATTTTGCGATGGAACAGGGTTTTGATATGATTGCCACAGGTCACTATATCAAGGCGGTTGATGGGCCTATTAGAAGATATTATAAGGCAAGCGATCTTAATAAGGATCAATCTTATTTCTTAGCTCAAGTAAGTAAGAAAGCCTTAGATAAGTGTCTTTTCCCACTTGGTGATATTGATAAACCACGTGTTAGAGAATTGGCAGAAGAATTAAACTTAAGCATTGCGAAGAAGAAGGATTCAACAGGAATTTGTTTTATTGGTGAAAGAGACTTCCGTAAGTTTTTGTCTAACTATATTCCAATGAAACCGGGCAAGATTATCGATATCGATACTCTAGAAGAAATTGGCGATCATAATGGTGTTTATTATTATACAGTAGGCCAAAGAAAAGGCTTTGGTGTTGGTGGTAATCGTGGACCATATTTCTGTGTTGGTAAGAATATTGAACGTAATCTTCTATATTTAACTTCTATTAAAAATGAACATTATTTATATTCTGATAGTGCATATATTTCAGGAATTAACTGGATTAATGATTTGCCAGTTGATGGAATTGAAATTGGTTGTAAGTTCCGTTATCGTCAACCCGATAATAAGGTAACTATCAAGAAGATTTCGGATACAGAGGCTATGCTATATTATCCACAAACGATTAAGGCTGTTGCCCCAGGACAGGAAGCTGTTTTCTATTTGAATGATGAAATGCTTGGCGGTGGCACTATTGATAAAGTCTTTATTAATGGACAGGATGTTAATGAATATCTTGATTCATTAGTTTTTAAGAAATGAAAGAAACAGTAAGTTTAGACGGAATTTTTATACGAACTATTTATAAGGCCTCAAATTATATGGTGACCAGATTCGAGCCTCTTGATAAAGGAGTAATCACGGTAACCGGGCCTTCTTTTGATTATGAGCCTTATACCAAATATACAATCAGTGGTTACTTTGATGAACATCCTAAGTATGGTTATCAATTTGTCTTAACTACAGTAAGCAAATATGTTCCTTCAAAAAAAGATGAAATAATTAAATTCTTATCTAGTTCTACTTTTAAGGGAATTGGTAAAAGGGCTGCTGAAAAGATCTATAACTACTATGGTGATGATACTTTAAAGATTCTTAAAAGTGATGCTAGTGAACTTGATAGGATTGGTTTAACAAGTACTCAACTAAAAGGACTCATATCGGGACTCGAATCCTACGGGCTCGAATCGGATGATATTGTCTTTGGATTAATATCAGCTGGTTTTTCAACCATGGAGGCCAATCGCATTAAGAATGAATACAAGGAACATACAGCCTTAGTATTAAAAGAGAATCCTTATCAAATTTATTATGATATCTATGGGATATCTTTTTCAAAGATTGTGAATTGTTTCAAGAATGTGGAAGTTGAAGATAAGGAAAGCAAATTTAAAGAGGCTTATCTTGTTTATGTATTCAAGGAAGTAAGTTTCAGAAAAGGTGATATTTATCTATATAAGGATGAATTTTTAAGTACCTATGCTCGATATTATAGTGATGGTGATGATGTACTAGATGAATTATTGACTAAGGAATTGTTGATTAAAGAAGAAGAAAGATATTATCTAAGAAGTGATTATGAGGATGAGAAGTTTATTGCGTCTTATTTGAATCATTTTGGTGAAGATATGGATGTAGAACCAATACTTTTGGATGAATCAATAAAGGAAAATGAAAACATTAATGGTATCAAGTTTGATGATTATCAAAAAGAAGCGATTAAAAATTTCTTTAATGAAAAGATGTCAATGATAATAGGTGGTCCTGGTACTGGTAAGACAACTATTATTAAATGTTTAGTTAATATTTTTAAGTCTCATTTCCCTTATCAAAATATTATTGTGGTAGCTCCAACTGGTAGGGCAAGTAAGAGAATCAATGAATTATCAGATGTCGAGTCTAAGACTATTCATTCTCTTTTAAAGTGGAACAAGGAAGATAATTCTTTTACTAATAATTTAGATAATCCGATTCTTTATGATTGTTTAATCATCGATGAGTTTTCAATGGTTGATAATTCTTTATTTGCGTCTTTATTAAAAGCTTGTTCCTATGTTAAAAAGATATGTATCATTGGTGATAATGACCAATTGCCTTCTATTAGACAGGGTGATGTTTTAAGTGATTTGATTGAATCAAATAATTTTAAGATTAGTTATTTAAAATGTAATCATCGTCAAAAAAGCGGCAGTGATATTATTTCTTTGGCAAATGATATCGTTAATGAATGTGTTGACTTCAGTAAATATACTAATGATGTGTCGTTTTATGACATTAATAAGATTAATCAAAAAGAAATAATTGATTTAATTAAGAATGATTTAGATGAAAACAATATGTTGGGTTTGGATAACTTCCAGGTATTATCAACTATGTATAAGGGTGTTAATGGGATTGATAACTTGAATAGTGTCTTACAGTCTGCATTTAATCCAAATAATATATCTTTACGTGAAAAGAAAGTGAATAATATTGTCTTTAGGGAAAATGATAAGATTTTAGAACTAAAGAATCGTCCAACTGATGATGTCTATAATGGTGATATCGGTGTTTTAGATGAAATAAATGAAGAAGAAAAATATTTCTATGTCAAATATGGAAGTGTTGATGTTTTCTATAATTTTAATGATTTAGGCGATATTACACTTGCTTATGCCATGTCTGTTCATAAGGCCCAGGGTAGTGAATATCCTTTTGTGTATTTCATTTTTGATCAAAGTCAAAGTCATATGTTATATAAGAAGCTAATTTATACGGCTATTTCTAGAGCTCGTAATAAGTTAGTTTTAATTGGTGATAAGGATTTATTTTTGACTTCCGCCAACAAAAAGTTACCAAAACGTAAAACATCTTTAATAATGCGCCTTAAAAGTATGTTATGATAGTGCTTGAAGATAAGTAATTTAATTGAATTTAGAGATTAAGCAAATGGTGAAAGCTTAAATAATTAAATGAAGCTACTTCAGTATTCTGATTAATACTCAGCGGTTATCGCCGTTATCGATTTAAGTGCTTGGTTATTTTTCCAAGAACTAAGGTGGTACCACGTATTTTGCGTCCTTAGATGGCGCTTTTTTTATTTTTGGAGGAAAATTAATGAAAAATCTATCTGGTAATGAAGTAAGACAAATGTTTCTAGACTTCTTCAAGTCAAAGGGTTTTATGATTGAACCAAGTGCAAGTTTGATTCCTCATAATGATCCAACTTTACTTTGGATCAATGCGGGTGTTTCAACTCTAAAACAATACTTTGATGGAACTGCTAAGCCTGCTTGTCCTCGTATCGCGAATGCTCAAAAGTGTATTCGTACAAATGATATTGAGAATGTAGGTAGAACTGCTCGTCACCATACTTTCTTTGAGATGTTGGGTAACTTTTCTATTGGCGATTACTTTAAGGAACAAGCCATTCCTTGGGCATGGGAATTTTTAACAAGTGAAAAGTGGATTGGCATGGATCCTAAACGCTTATATGTAACTGTTTATCCAGATGACCAAGATGCATATGACTTATGGGTTAAGGCTGGTATGATTGAGTCTCATATTTCCAGAAATGCCGATAACTTCTGGGAAATTGGTAGAGGACCTGGTGGCCCTGACTCAGAACTATACTATGACCGTGGTGAAAAGTATGATCCTGAGGGTATTGGTGAGAGATTGTTCTTTGATGATATAGAAAATGATCGATATGTTGAACTTTGGAACATTGTATTCTCTCAATTTGATTGTAGACCTGGTGAGGTTGCTAGAAGTGAATATAAGGAATTACCTCAAAAGAATATTGATACAGGTATGGGCTTAGAGCGTCTTGTATGTTTCTTACAAGATGGTGAAACAAACTTCGATACTGACTTATTCTTGCCTATTATTCATGCAGCTGAAAAGTATGCTAAGCATACATATGATGAGAGTGAATATAAGATGGCATATAGAGTTATCGCTGACCATATTAGAACGGTAACATTTGCGCTTGCAGATGGTGCAATGTTTTCAAATGAAGGAAGAGGCTACGTTTTAAGAAGAGTTCTAAGAAGAGCTGTTAGATATGGCATTAAACTTGGAATTGAGGGTCCATTTATGTACAACCTAGTAAAGGTTTGTGCCGATAATATGGAAGCTTATTATCCATATGTTCAAGAGAAGGTTGCTCTTGTTTCTAAGCTTGTTTTAAATGAAGAAGAATCTTTCCATAAGACATTAAATAATGGTGAATCATTATTAAATGAAGCTTTAAATAAGCATGCTGATACAAAGCTATTACCGGGTGAAGTAGTATTTAAGTTATATGATACTTATGGCTATCCAAAAGAATTAACTGAAGAAATAGCTCATGAAAAGGGTTATGAGGTTGATGTAGAAGGTTTTGAAAAGGCTATGCAAGCTCAAAAGGAAAGAGCTAGAGCTGCTAGAAGTAATGAACAATCAATGCATTCTCAATCAAAGGACTTGATGGATTTTACAGAAATAAGTGAATTCACAGGTTATACAGATTCTAAGTCAGAAGGTACTGTTATTGGTTTATTCAAGGATGGTGTTAAGGTTGATGAATTAAGTGGTGAAGGTGATTTAATCCTTTCTAAGACTTGTTTCTATGCTGAAAGTGGTGGTCAATGTGCTGATACTGGTAAGGTATATAATGATACCTTTAAGGCTGATGTTACTAACGTAATCAAGGCACCTCATAAGCAAGCTTTACATCATTTAGAAAATGTAGAAGGTACTATTAGAGTTGGTGATGTGCTAACTGGTGAATATGATTATGCGAAGCGTCAATTGACTCGTGCTAATCACTCAAGTTTACACTTACTACAAGAAGCTTTAAGAGAAGTGTTGGGTGATCATATTGCCCAAGCTGGTTCTTATAACTGTCCTGAATATGCAAGATTTGACTTTACACATTTTGAAAAGCCAAGTGAGGAACAATTAAATGAAGTTGAAAGAATCGTTAATGAACATATAAGTGATGCGTATCCGGTTGTAACTGAGATTATGAGCATTGATGAGGCAAAGAAGACCGGAGCTACTGCATTATTTGATGAAAAGTATGGTGATACAGTTAGAGTTGTAACTATGGGTCCTTCTAAGGAATTCTGTGGTGGTACTCATGCATCTAATACTGCTGACTTAGGCTGTTTCAAGATTGTTTCTGAAGAATCTATTGGTTCTGGTGTAAGAAGAATTGAATGTGTTACTAAGATGGAAGGTTATAAGGCTTTAAAGGCTAATGAAGTTAAATTGAATGATTTAAGAGATAGCTTAAAGCTTAAGAATAGTGATATGATTTCAGGACGTGTGGATCAAATGAAACAAAATATTTCTAGCTTAGAAAATGAAAAGGCTCAATTATTATTAAGAGTATTAAATCTTGATAGTGATGTAGCTGCTTCTAAGGCTAAGGGCGAAGATGTTAAGTATGTTGTCTTAAAGACTAATGATCTTCAATATAACTTAAAGGATTATGCTAATGCGATTAAGAATAAGCTTGATGGTGGTGCTGTCTTTATCGGCAATGTGGCAAATGGCAAGTATTCATTTGTATGTGCATTAGGAAATAAGGCAACTGAAAAGGGCTTAGATGCAGGTAGTTTAGTTAAGGAAGCTGCTTCTTTATGTGAAGGCAAAGGCGGCGGTAAGAAGGATTTGGCACAATCAGGTGGTGTTGATAATGGTCAAATCGATAGCATTTTAGCTACAATTGAAGCTAAAATTAAGTAATGAAGAACTTCTATAATAAATATTTAAATGATGAAATAAAGGTTGCTAATTCAACCTTTATTTCGCTTTTATGTGCTTTGGCTGTAGTAGGTGGTATCTATGGTGCTATTTATGAAACATTATTCTATCTTTTAAATAATAATGCATTATGTAAAAGAGGCTCTTGTTTTGGACCTTGGATTGAAATTTACGGTATAGGCTCCTTACTTATATATTTCTTATGTCATAGGTATAAGAGAAGTCCTTTAAAAGTATTTTTAATTGCAGGATTATCTTGTGGACTTCTAGAATATTTGGCGGGAAAGGGCATGTATATTATTTTTGATGGCAGAAGGGGTTGGAATTATAATACAGAAATTTTAAACTTTGGCAATATTGAAGGCTTTGTGTGTCTAAGAAGTGTTTTGGTTTTTGCGTTTTCTGGTTTGATGCTTATATATATTATTTATCCTTTATTGATTTATTTATCTACAAGAATAAATAAGAAGGTATTCAACATCATAACCTTTACTTTAGCTTTCTTATTTCTTATGGACGTGGTTTATAATGACATTATTGTTTCAATATTTCATACTTATTCATCTTTAGATTTCTATAAGAATATCGATATTTTCAAATATTATAATGAGTCAAGAATTAACTAGCTTTTTCTTGATATAATAATTTAGAAAGAAGGTGTATTTATGGAAAAAGATTTTTCTAGCACAATGTTATTCAATTCAAATGATTTAAAAAGAGCAAATCTTAAGCAATTACTTCAATATGTATCTGCTTCTTTGACTGAAAGAGGTTATGATCCAGTTGATCAAATTGCTGGTTATTTGATTTCTAATGACCCTGCTTATATTTCTAGCCATAATAACGCCCGTAGTGTTATCCAACAAGTTGAAAGATATGAAATTATTGAAGAACTTGTTAGATATTATCTTGAAAGTAAATAGATATTAAGGCTTGGGTGTTATAAATATTTGTCTCTTTATAGAGACTTTTAGGATTGCCTTAGAAAAGGAGAAAAAATGGAAGATAACAAGATTTTAATTATTGATGATGAAGGTCGTGAGAGAGAATTTACCATTCTTTTCACTTTTAATTCAGATGATGAGGATCCAGAAATGGGTGACAACTATGCGGTTGTATATGAGGGCGATAATGATGAAGAATTGTTAGCCTTTAAATATGATGAAGATGGTAATATCGCTCCAGTTGAGGATGAAGCAGAACTTGAGATGATTCAAGAAGTTATCGATGGTTTTGATGGTATTGAAGATGAAAGCTTCTAAGAAAAAACAGACAACTTTTATAGTTGTCCTTTTATTGCTAATTATCGTAGGTATCGGTGGCTTATTTGCCTTAATTAATACCAGTATCCAGGGTTTTGATAATCCTCAAACTAAAACGATTACTATTGAAGATAACTGGTATGGCAAGCAGGTTCTACAATATTTAGATGAACAGGATGTTATTAAGAATGCCAATGTCGATTATCTATATGCCAAAATTAAGAAGATGGATTTGAATTTTAAGGCTGGTACTTATGAAGTCAATAATGGTCTTTCTTTTGAGGAAGTAGTTAAGTATTTATCTGATGGTACTAATGCGATTCAAGATACGGTAACTATTAAATTTATTGAAGGTTATAGAGCTAAAGATTATGCAGATTTAATTAGTAAGAGTACTAATTTAAATTATGAAGATATCATGGCAAAGTGGAATGATGAAACTTATGTTAGAAGTTTGATGAGTTCTTATCCGTTTTTAACTAGTGATATGTTTAATAGCGATGTTAAATGTTTGTTGGAAGGATATTTATTCCCTAATACATATGAATTCTTTAGAGATAGCAGTATTGAAGATATTACTGAAAAACTATTGGATGCAACTTTAAAGATTTATAAAGAAAATGAAGAAGCATTTATGGCTTCTCAATATAGCGTTCATGAATTATTTACTTTAGCTTCAATTGTTCAAAGAGAAACAGGTAATACTAATGATATGCCGCTTGTTGCCAGTGTATTCTTTAATAGACTTGCTACAGGTATGCAACTTCAAAGTTCTGTTACTGTATGTTATGCCTTGGATATTGGCTTAAATGGTGATTGGACCAAGTGTGAGGTAATTCAGGATTCTAGTGATCCTTATAATACTTATCAAATTATGGGTTTTCCTCCTGGTGCTATTTGTAATCCGGGTAAGGATGCATTACTTGCAGTGTTAAATCCTGTTGATAGTGATTATTTCTTCTTTATTGGAGATGTGTGTGGTAATGGTGGCACTATTTTTGCCAAGACTTATGGTGAACAATTAGCTAATCAGAAGGAGTATTTATCATGTTACTAAATAAGCCAGTTATTATTGGTATTGCCGGTGGCAGTGCTAGTGGTAAGACTACGATTGCTCAAAAGATTATTGATACTTTTAAGGATACTAATTCGATTGGCATTATTAAGGAAGATGATTACTATAAGGATCAATCTGATTTGTCTTTTGAGGATAGAAAGAAGACTAACTATGATCATCCTTTAGCTTTTGACCATGAATTAATGCGTTTTCAGATTCAAGAATTGATTGCGGGTCGTATTGTGGAAAAGCCTACATATGATTATACAGTTCATAATCGTAGTGATAAGACAGAGATTGTAGAGCCAAAGGATGTTATTATCATTGAAGGTTTATTTGTCTTAGAAGAAAAGGAAATCAGAGATTTATTAGATATTAAGGTTTTTGTGGATACGCCTAATGATATTCGTTTTATTAGAAGACTTGTTAGGGATATCAATGAAAGAGGAAGAGATATCAATAATATCATTGATCAATGGTGTGCTACTGTTAGGGTTATGCATGATGAATTTATTGAACCTTCTAAGAAATATGCTGATGTTATTATTCCTGAAGGTGGCGGTAATTCAGTTGGTATTGACTTATTGATTACTAAGATAGATAGTATTTTAAATTAGACTTATGTTAAAATAGTTGTCGCGGAGGTAAATTATGGACGAGAAAATTTATGTCACAGAAGAAGGTTTACAAGATTTAAAAAATGAATTAGAAACATTAGTTCATGTTACTAGAAATGAAGTTATTGAAGAATTAAAGGCTGCTAGAGCTCAAGGTGACTTGTCAGAAAACGCTGATTATGATGCTGCTAGAGATCGTCAAGCTCAAGTTGAATCAAGAATTAAGGAACTTGAACATACAATTAGAAATGCTGAAGTTATCACTGAAGTTAAGTCTACAAAGTTTGTAAGACTTGGTAGTACTGTTGAAATTGAAGAATTAGATACTAAAGAGAAGCATATATATACAATTGTTGGTACAACTGAGGCCGATCCTTTAAATGGTAAGTTATCAAATGTAACTCCACTTGCTGAAGCTATCATTAACCAAAAAGTTGGTAGTACAGTTAAGGTTGATGCTAAGATTCCTTACGAAGTTAAGATTATTAAAGTTCAATAATTTATCAAAAAATCTTTTATAAAACAATTAAAGCCTGTAAAAAGGCTTTTTTTAATGTAGGAATTTTAAGTTTTGTCGGCAATTATATAGTGATGATTAAAAAATATTTATTACTATGTATCTTTATTTTGATACTTATTTATTCCATTTTTAGTAATTTCTTTGTTTCTAAAAGTATTGATGATAAGAAAATTAAGGTTAAAGTAAATGATCAAGAGTACTCTGTTGATGTTGGTACTACTTATAAGGAATTAAAAGAAGAATATGATTTAGATGCTTCTAGTAATGTGGCTGATGAGGCTATCTTATATGAAAATCAAGAAGTAGAGATTAATGATAATACTGGAAAGATTTCTATTAATAAGGCTACTTATGAGGAATTAATTACTTTACCAGGCATTGGGCCTAAGACTGCTGAAAAAATTATTGAATATCGTAATACCTATGGGTCTTTTTGGAGTTTAGAAGATATTAAGAAGGTAAAGGGAATAGGGGATAAGAAGTATGCAAAACTTAAAGAATATATTACTATTTAGGCTTACAATTATTTTCTTTTTAAACATCTATTTTAAAAATATCTTTATTTTTCTTATCAGTATTCTTCTTTTATTTATCTTAGATAAGAAAGAGAGCTTGATCTTAATTGTACTTTTTGCTATTTCTCTTGTTCATATAAACCTACCTACCATAGGTTATGTGAGTAGAGTAAAGGATGATATCGCTATTATCAATAATACTGAGTTTACTAATTTGGATTATTCTGTAGGTGATTTTGTGTTTAAGGATAAGGTGTTTAAAAACACACCTTATAAAATGTCTTTGAATCATTTAAATAGTTTTGATAAGGATGCAAGCAATTTGTTTAAGAAAATCTTATTCAATGATTTTGTGAGTGATAATGATTTATTGTTTAATATCGGTTATGGTTTTGGCTTATATTTTTTATTAAGAAAAATCTTTGATAAGAATAAATATTTATCATTATTTTTATTGTTTATCTATTCGATCTTCTTTGACTTTGAACTTAAATTATTATTTTTGATTATTGATTTTATACTATCTTTCTTTGAAGTAGACAATATAAATAATCTATCGATTAAGATAATTGTAATAACGTTAATAGATATAAACTTATTTCTTAATTATTCAATATTGTTGACGCTTATATTTTCTTTTATTTATAAGAGCAATTATTATAAGAGCAAGTTTTTAATAGGCTTAGTTCAATCTTTTTTCTTCGGCCAAGTAAACATCTTGAGCTGTCTTGTTTATAATTGGTACTTAAATATTAGAATATTTATATTTATTATTTCTTTGTTGAGCTTTGTGTGTCCTTTATTATTGCCGATTTATTTATTAGTAATGAATGTGTTATCTTGTATCATATATATCTTTTTAATCAGCATAAGAGGCAAAATATCGATTATTACCTTAATGATTCTTTTAATAGGTTATCTATTTGGTATAAAGAAAGATTATCAATTATATCTATTATTACTAACATGTTTGTTGACATTAAATAATCCCATTAAACATGTAACTTTTATCGATGTTGGGCAAGGTGATGCAACTTTAATATCAAATTTAAATTATAAGATTTTGATTGATACAGGTTCTGCATACAATTATCATAAATTAAGAAAAACTTTATATGAGGAAGGAGTGTATGCCTTAGATTACTTATTAATATCACATAATGATGAAGATCACTGTGGTAATGTAGATAATTTGATGAGAGATTTTAAAATAAAGAAGATTGTCTATGATAAATATGATATTGCATATAAAGATTTATATTTTAACTGTTTAGATGTAGGTATATTTGATAATGATAATGATAATTCTGTTGTTTATTATTTAGATATTGATGACTATTCTTTTCTTTTTACAGGTGATATTTCTAAGAATGTTGAAAGGTTGATAGTGAATAGGTATGCAATAGATAAGGTAAATTGTCTTAAGGTGTCTCATCACGGTAGTGCAACTGGAACTTCAAGTTATTTTGTGGGTAAGATGCTACCTGATTATGCGATTATTTCAACCAATGGGAAATATAATCATCCTCACAAGGAAACGCTTGATACTTTAAATTCTTATCTAGTTGATATCTTAATTACTAAGGAACTAGGTAATATTAAGTTTAATTTTATAGGAAATTTGAAATATTTAAGTTATAAAAATCAAATAATCGTTCTCAAATAATTGTTTTATATATATAATCTAGGTATGAAAGAGTTATATTTTAAGTTTTTAGGCCCTATTAGTTTGAAAAATTCTAATGGGGAGTATGAAGAAATCATAATGGAGAAACAGCCATTATTGTTGTTGGCGTATTTATTGTTTAACCACAAAAATAAAGTTGCTAAAGAGACTTTATTTGAGGCTTTTTGGTCAAAGAGTACCAATCCTGAGAATGCGATTAAGTTTGGCATATTTAGATTAAGAAAGGCATTAGAGAAAATTCCTGAGTTGTCAGATAAAAACTTCATTATCAGTTCCAATGGTTATTATTACATCAACAAGGACTACAAAATATATCTAGATGTCGAAGATTTTAATAGTATTCTAACTAATGCAAAAGTGAATAATGATTTCAACTTATATAAAGAAGTAATCGAAACATATAACGGTGATTTTTTATATGGATTAGAGTTTGATTATATAAGGCCATATCGTACATATTATCTAGATCAATTCTGTGATGTAGCTGAGTTTTTATCTGAACGCTATTTACATTATATGAAATATCAAGAATGCATCGAAGTATGCAATAAGACTCTTAAGTTTAGACCCTTTAGTGAAAAGATAATTCTTACTTATTTTGAAGCTTTAATTAAATTGGGCAAGGCTGATGAAATAGATGATATCTATGAAGATATTTTGCGTCAAGCAAGAAAACGAAAATATAACTCATTACTTATTAATAAAGATACGATTGCAGATTTAATTAATAATTGCAGTACTAATATTGTGATTGATATAAAAGATAATGACACTGCTTATGGTCCATATCTTGTAGATAAGCATAATTTCTTATCAATCATGGAGTCTGATAGAAGACTAATGAATCGTTATGGTTTATCTTTCTATTTGTTTGATTTTGAACTTGTTAGCGATGAAGTTAGTATTTCTGACTTTTTAAACGTTGTTTCTTTAACTCTAAGAAGCACGGATACTATTTATGCTGATAAGAATCATATTTATTCTATTTCGGCTCTTAAAAAAAGTGGTGATCATGAATTCTTATATAGTCGTATAATCGTTGGCATGTCTTTAAAATATAATAAAGATTCTTTTAAAATTAAATATACTTATAGACCACTTTAATATTGGTTATAAAATACGCTATAATTAAAAGATGAGGGGTTAAATATATATGAAAAATAAAAGATTGGGAGAAATGTTAGTTGATGCTCATGTTCTTAGTCAGGATAAAGTAGAGGAAGCTGTTAAGTTACAGGCAAATAGTGGTAAAAGACTAGGTACTGTTTTACTTGAAAATGGTTATATCACTGAGACACAATTAATTGATGTTTTAAAGATACAATTAGGTATCGATTTTATAGATGTAAATAAGGAGACAATTGATCCTTCAATGGCTTCAATTGTACCTAAATCAATAGCGGAACAGTATCATGTTGTTCCTATTAAGCTTGAAAAAGACAAGCTTATTTTAGCAATGGAAGACCCTCTTAATTTCCGTGCTCTAGAAGCTGTTAAACAAATAACTAAATATAAAGTAACCCCATATATCGC
The DNA here is from genome assembly GCA_900546285.1 of uncultured Solobacterium sp. Classification (GTDB taxonomy): domain Bacteria; phylum Bacillota_I; class Bacilli_A; order Erysipelotrichales; family Erysipelotrichaceae; genus Colivicinus. The sequence goes on from URCJ01000003.1 coordinate 14,027, forward strand.
TTATGCTAGTGCTGTTGAAAGAGCTATTTTAGTCTTGTATGAAAATGAAGGTGCAAGTATTGCGATAGAACAGATGAAACAGGAAAGGGGCATCGATGCAACGTTTGAGGAAGTTGCTAAACAAAGTGATGTTACTTCTAAAAGTAGTGCTGCTCCAACTGTTAAGCTAGTTAATTCAATTTTGGAAAGATCTTTAGCCGAAGGTGCTAGTGATATCCATATTGAACCTAGAGAAAATGATATGGTTGTTCGTATCAGAGTTGATGGTAGACTAAATCAAATGCTTACTATTCCAAAAGGTTTACAGGATGCGGTTATTTCTCGTTTTAAGATTATGTCTGAGATGAATATTACTGAGCATCGTATTCCACAGGATGGTAGAGCTCAAATGACATCTAGTGATGGCAATGTAGTAGACTTGCGTCTTTCTTCTTTACCTACTATTTATGGTGAAAAGATTGTTATTCGTATTTTAACAAGAGATAAGAATTCTTTAACACGTACTGGTATTGGTATTACTGAAAAGGATAATGAAAGATTCTCTCGTATTTTAAAGAATTCATCTGGCTTAATTATGATTGTTGGTCCAACAGGCTCTGGTAAGACTAGTACTTTATATACCATGATTGAAGAATTAAAGTCTGAGACTGTTAATATGATTTCTTTGGAAGATCCAGTAGAATTTCAAATTGAAGGAGTTACTCAGGTGGCGATTAATGAGAAGATCGGACTAACTTTTGCGAGTGCTTTGCGTTCTTGTTTAAGACAAGACCCGGATATTATTTCTATTGGTGAAATTAGAGATGGTGAAACTGCTTCTATTGCCTTACGTGCAGCTATGACTGGTCACTTGGTTTTAACTACTGTACATACAGAGGATGCGGTTAGCGCTATTGATAGATTGAGAGATTTAGGAGTAGAGCCATATTTAATCGGTGGTTCTTTGCGTGGTGTTGTTTCACAACGTCTAGTTCGTAAGATTTGTCCTAATTGTAGAGAAGAATATGTTCCAGATTCTGAAATTATAGATTTAGCTGGTATCAATCCTTTAAATAAACATTTCTATAAGGGAAAGGGTTGTTATATGTGTTTTGATAGTGGCTATAAGGGTAGAACTGGTGTTTTTGAAATATTAACTATCGATTCTTTCTTGCGTGATCAAATCTCTAAGGGTATTAATGGTAATGAACTTAGAAAATTAGTAAGTGAAAGAGGTAGTTTTACTCCAATGATTGTCAATGGTAGAGATTTAGTAGAAAAGGGCGTTACAACAGTCGATGAGATTGTTGATAATGTAGTTACGGTAGAATAATTATGATTAGTTATAAGTATTCTGCTCTTTCAAAAGATGGTGTCAAGGTTAAGGGTGTTATTGATGCTGTTGATGAATATGATGCTATAGAAAAGATTAAGTCAAACAATTCAATTGTCTTGGATATTGAAGCTATTAAAAATAGTAGTCTTAATAGTATTTTAAATGCGGAGATTAATCCTAAGGTTAAGATAAAGCCTTTAGCTGTTATGTGCTCACAATTTGCGATTATATTAAATGCAGGTACGCCAATTGATGTGACTATTAAGATGATTGCTGGTCAAACACAGGATAAGAAATTGAAGAAGATTCTAGATAATGTCTATTTAGATGTTACTCATGGTAGTAGTGTGGAGGCTGCTTTTAGAAAGAATGCTAAGGCATTGCCGCCGGTCTTTTTAGAGACTTTAAAGGCTGGTGAAAAATCAGGTAAATTAGCTACAAGTTTTGAGAATATGCAAATTTATTTTGAGGATTCATTTAAGAATAAACAAAAATTAAAATCAGCTACTACCTATCCTATCTTTGTCTTATGTGTTGCGGTAGTTGTTGTAATAGTAGTAATGGTTAAGGTTATTCCTACTTTAACAAGTGTCTTTGCAGAACTAGGTGGTGAACTTCCTATGATTACCCAAGTTTTAATTAATGTCTCTGATTGGTTTGGCAAATACTGGATGTTACTACTTGGTATTATCTTTTTACTATATATTATTTATAAGGTTTATGTATCAAATGAAGATAATAAGATTAGGGTTGCGGAAAAGAGTTTAAATATTCCAATAATTGGTAATATCAATCTTTTAAGTAATTCTCAAGAATTTGCATGTACGATGTCTACTTTATTAGATGCTGGTTTAACAGTTTCAGAGGCTTTAAGAACTACTTCTAAGTGTTTAACTAATGCTGCATTAAGCAAAGAAATTTATGCAATGGCTGAGAAGATTGATACTGGTTCTTCTTTAAGTGAGACTATGTCTAATAGCAAGTATTTGCCTCTTACTTTAAAGGAAATGTGTGGTATTGGTGAAAAAAGTGGTGAGTTAGTGTCTACTTTAAAGACAATTGGTGATTATTATACAAATGAGGCTGATTATGCGACTAAGGCAGCTTTGGCTAAGCTTGAGCCTACGATGTTAATTATATTAGCTATTTTTGCGGGATATATTGTAATGGCTATTTACTTGCCAATGTTTACAATGTATAGCATGATGTAGGGGTTTTATATGCTTAATGAATTACATTTAACACAAACTGAAGCTGAAGATTTGTTAGTCCTTTATCGTTGTATCTTCCCGATTGCACGTATTCTAAAAGAGGATGAAGTTAATGGCAAGTGTGCAATTAGTGGCGAAAAAATACCTTGTAAGTGCTACGAATTATGGGATAAGGGTGAAGCTTGTTCTCATTGTATTTCCTTGGATACTTTAAAGAGTAAAAAAGACGGCGCAAAATTAGGCTTTGTGGGAGATAGGGTTTATCAGGTTATTTCAAAGTATTGTACGATTGATGGAAAACCTGCTGTTTTAGAGTTAGCTAAACTTATGGAAGATAATACTTTTATCGATCCTGAGGCATATAACTATTTATTAGACGCCAATATTGAGTCAGAGACTAAGTTATATACCGATCCTTTGACTACTGCATATAATCGTCTATTTTATGAAAATCATAAAAATGATGTCGTTCATAATACTGATGTAGCGATGATTGATGTTGATAATTTTAAGATGTGCAATGATATCTTTGGTCATAAATATGGTGATCAAGTTTTGGTGGAAGTTGTTAAGACTATCAAAAAAAATATTCGTAGTAATGATGCGCTTGCTCGTATTGGTGGCGATGAATTTGTTTTGATTGTCGATAATATTTCTGAAGAAAACTTTAAGGCGAAGCTTGAGAAGATTAAAAAAGATGTAAAGGATGCATCTGTTATTCATGGTAATCATACTAACTTTACATTATCTATTGGTGCCTTAGTAGCAAATGATATAACTTTATCGTCGGCTTTTGATAAGGCTGATAAGTTGATGTATAAAGCTAAGGAAGCTAATGATAAGGTTGTTACTTCTTGGGATAGGGAAGTGGCTAATGTTGAAATTAAACATTCTAAGCCTTTGATTCTTGTTGTTGATGATGCACTTCTTAATAGATTTACTCTAATGGAATTATTAAAAGATGATTTTGATTTGATTGAGGCTGAAGATGGTAAGGTTGCCTTGTCTTTAGTTGAAGAATATAATCTAAATATTTCAGCAATTCTTCTTGATATAAATATGCCAAATATGAATGGTTATGAATTGTTGGACATACTTAATCGTCGTGGTTTCTTAAGTGATATTCCAGTAATTATGATATCTGGTGAACAGGGTTATGAGGCTATTATGAAGTGTTATAACTTAGGGGCTTCGGATTTTGTTTCTAGACCTTTTGTAGCTAGTATTGTTAAGAAGCGTGTTGATAATATCGTTAAGCTATATGAGAAACAAAGAAAGTATAAGAGTAATATCAAGGAACAGATAGATGAGAATAATAAGATTTCTTTGATGATGACTTCTGTCTTGTCTCATATTGTTGGTTACCGTAATGGTGAGTCAGGTCCCCATGTTATGCATGTTGAGAGTATTACCGAGATTCTTTTGAATGAATTAACTTTTATTAGCGATAAGTATAATTTATCTAAAGAGGATAAAAAGAATATAGTGAATGCGAGTGCTTTACATGATATTGGTAAGATTGGCGTTGATGAAAAGATTCTTAATAAACCAGGTAAGCTAACTAATGAAGAGTTTGAACAGATGAAGAAACATACAACTATTGGTGCTTCGATGATTGATAATCTTGAAGAATTTAAGGATGAACCATTTATTCATTATGTTCATGATATTTGTCGTTGGCATCATGAAAAGTGGGATGGTAGGGGTTATCCAGATCATTTAAAGGGTGATGAGATTCCGATTTGGGCTCAAGTTGTTGCGGTTGCGGATTGTTATGATGCGTTAGTTTCACCTAGAGTATATAAACCAGCCTTTAGTCATGAACAAGCTATTAATATGATTATTAATGGCGAATGTGGTCAATTTAATCCATTACTTATGGAAGTGTTAAAGTCTTGTGAGAAGCGATTAAAGAATATTCGCGAATATTCTGTAGTATAATTTGATGTTGTAAAAAGGTTATATTTTGGGGTAATTATGAATATTAAAGAATTCTATGAAATAGTAGGTGGAAACTACAATGATGTCTTATCAAGATTAAACAGCGAGATGTTGATTACAAGGATTGTAAAAAAATTTGCCGATGATCCTTCATTTAAACAACTTGAAGAGGCTTTAAAAGAGAATAATGTTGATTTAGCTTTTAGAGCTGCTCATACTTTGAAGGGTATTTGTTTAAACTTGGGTTTTGATCAACTAAGTAATGATGCGGTTGCTATTACTGAAATCTTAAGAGGTGGTTCTTTAGATGGCACTGCTGAATTGTTTGATAGTATTAAAGCTAGTTATGATAATACTATTGAATCTTTAAAGGAATTAGATTAAAGGCGAGGCTCTCGTCTTTTTTCATACTTTTATACATATACTCAAATATTTGAATATTGTATTGTAAGGGCTTACAAAAGTAGTAAAATGTAGATAAAGGTTAATAATACCAAAAGGAGATTTTATGAAAAAATTATTAACAATTCTATTATCTGTATTGATGTTATTAGCATTCACTGCATGTGGTGGTGATACTAATACAGATGATCAAACTGAGGGTGGTGGTGACCTTATAATTTATTCACCTAACTCAGACGCTTTAATCGATGTTGCTGAAACATTTGGTGAAAAGTATGGCATTAATGTACAAGTTGTTTCAGCTGGTACTGGTGAATGTTTAGAGAGAATTTCTGCTGAAAAGGATAATCCGCAAGCAGATTTGATGTATGGTGGTATGACTTATGCCAACTCATATAATCCAGACTATGTTCCTCTTTTTGAACAATATGTAGCTCAAGGTGATGATAAGCTTCCAGAAGCATATCAAAACTTTAATGGTATTACTACTCACTATTGTCTAGATGGTTCTGCAGCATTGTTAATTAATGTTGAAGAATATGAAAAGCTAGGTTTGAAGATTGATGAATTCAAGGGCTATGCTGACTTATTAAGACCTGAATTAAAGGGTAAGATCGCAATGGGTGATCCTGCTAACTCATCTAGTGCTTGGGCTGAATTGACTAATATGTTGCTTGTTATGGGCGATGAGCCATATGATGAGAAAGCTTGGGAATGGGTTAATACTTTTATTGGTAACTTAAATGGTATTATCTTATCTTCTTCTTCAGCAATCTATAAAGGCGTTGTAGCTGGTGAATATGTTGTTGGTGTTTCTTATGAAGATCCATGTGTATCTTTACTTGTTGATGGTGCTGATAATGTTAAATTAGTATATCCAGAAGAAGGTGCTGTATGGTTACCAGCTGGCGTATCTATTATCAAGAATGCTCCAAATATGGAAAACGCTAAAAAGTTTGTTGATTGGATTATTTCTGATGAGGGTCAAGCTGAGGTAGCTAAGACAACTGCTAGACCTGTAAATCCAGAAATTGCGAATACTGCTAAGGAAATGACTCCATTTACTGATATTAATGTTAAGTATGAAGACATGGAATTATGTGGTACTAGTAAGAAGGCTTGGCAAGAACGTTGGACAGAATTATTTAACGCTGCTCAATAATTGAATAATTTGAGGGGTTAGAATATGAGCAAGTATATTAAAATACGTAATGCGGTTAAAAAGTATGGTGACCAGACAATCATTTCTAACTTATCGCTAGATATCAAGGAGGGTGAGTTTTTCACTCTCCTTGGTCCTTCTGGTTGTGGTAAGACTACTTTGCTTAGAATGATTGCTGGCTTTAATAGTATTGAAGGCGGCGATTTTTATTTTGGTGAGACAAGAATCAATGATATCGATCCTGCCAAGAGAAATATCGGTATGGTTTTCCAAAACTATGCGATTTTTCCAAATATGAATGTTGAAAAGAATGTGGCCTTTGGTTTAAAGAATCGTAAGCTTCCAAAAGATGAGATTAAGTCTAAGACTGATGAATTCTTGAAACTTATGAAGATTGATGAATATCGCGATAGAATGCCTGAAAGACTATCAGGTGGTCAACAACAGCGTGTTGCCCTTGCTAGAGCTTTAGCGATTACACCTGATGTTCTTTTAATGGATGAACCTTTATGTAATCTAGATGCAAAACTAAGAGTTGAGATGCGTAATGTTATTAAACAAATTCAAAATAACGTTGGTATCACGACTGTTTATGTTACTCATGACCAAGAAGAGGCGATGGCTGTAAGTGATAGAATTGCGGTCATGAACCATGGCGATATTCAACAAATTGGTACTCCTAAGGTTTTATACCAAAGACCTACTAATTTATTTGTTGCAACCTTTATTGGTCATACTAACGTTTTGGATGGAAAACTTTGTATTAAGAATAATAAAGCTTATTTGAAGTTGGCTGGTGGTTATGAAGTATTGGTAGATACCATCAAAGAAGATGAAATTAAGGATCAAGTTGTTAAGGCTAGTATTAGACCTGAAGAATTAATTGTTAAGAAAGATAATGGTGATGGCTTAAAGGCTATTGTTGATGATGCAGTATTCTTAGGTTTAAACACTCATTATTTTGTTCATTTGGTTGATGGTGAAGAACTCGAGATCATTCAAGAATCACAGATTGATTCAATGATTGAAAAGGGAACAGAAATTAGTTTAGGAATTAAACAAGAGAAGATTAATATCTTTGACAGCGAAGGTAATCGAAATTTAGTTAAGGGTGTTGTCAACGATTATGATGTTTATAAGGATTAGTTTATGAATAAGACGGCTAACAAATATTTTGATATTTGGAAAGTGGTATCCATTTTAATCTTATGTCTATATGGATTATTTTTGTTGTATCCATTATTTAAACTTTTATATAATGCCTTTTTCTATAATGGAGAATTCACAATACAATATTTCCAGAATTTCTTTGCCCAAAATTATTATGTAAGATCAATCTTTAATTCTTTAAAAGTAAGTGTTTGTGCAACCATATTATCCTTGGCTATAGGTATTCCTTTGGCTTACTTTTACCAAATGTATGATTTAAAGGGCAAGACAATTTTACAAGTGCTTGTAATCTTATGTTCCATGTCAGCCCCATTTATTGGTGCTTATTCTTGGATTATGTTGCTTGGAAGAAGTGGTGTTATTACTAAATTTATTGAAAGTATTATTCCAATTAGAATGCCAAACATCTATGGCTTTAATGGCATTTTATTGGTTTTATCTTTACAATTATTCCCACTTGTTTTCTTATATGTATCAGGTGCTTTAAAGAATATTGATAATTCACTACTTGAAGCAAGCGAGAATATGGGTTGTAGTGGGTTTAAACGTTTCTTTACCATTGTTATTCCTTTATGTATGCCAACTATTATTGCGGCCGCTTTAATGGTCTTTATGAGAGCTTTTGCGGACTTTGGTACACCACTTTTAATTGGTGAGGGTTATCAAACTTTCCCAGTTATTATCTATAACTCTTATTTTGCGGAAACTGGTGGTGATCATAATTTTGGTGCTGCTATTTCAGTTATTGCGATTATAATTACAGCCATAATTTTCTTAATCCAAAAATATATTAATGGTAAGTTCACTTTCACAATGTCTGCATTGCATTCAATTGAAAGAAAAGAGATTCATGGTATCCATAGTTTCTTAGTTAATCTATATTCATGGTTTGTAGTAGCTCTAGCTTTCTTACCACAGGTATATGTAATTTATACATCATTCTTAAAGACTAGTGGTAAGATTTTCTTAAAAGGTTATTCACTAGATTCATATCGTTATGCCTTTAGTCATTTAAAGAAGGCTATTCCTAATACTTTTATTATCGGTGGTGTAGCTTTAGTAATTATTATCGTTTTAGCTATTTTAATTGCCTACTTGGTAGTTAGAAGAAATAATATCTTGAACAAGATTATTGATACTATTTCAATGGTTCCTTATATTATTCCGGGTTCTGTTGTGGGCATTGCTCTTGTTATGGCCTTCAATAAGAAACCATTTGTCTTAACTGGCACCATGATAATTATGGTGGTAGCTCTTGTTATTAGACGTATTCCATATACTATTAGATCATCTACCGCAACGCTTCAACAAATTTCTATTTCAGTTGAAGAAGCTGCAATATCATTAGGTTCTAGTAAGTTAAAGGCTTTCTTTAAGATTACAGTACCAATGATGGCTAATGGTATCTTGTCTGGTGCGATAATGTCTTGGGTAACTATTATTACTGAATTATCTACTGCTATTATTTTATATAACTTGAATACAATTACCTTGACACTTGCAACATATACTTATGTTTCAAGAGGTAACTATGGTATAGCTGCAGCTTATGCCACAATATTAACGGTTGCTACAACGTTGTCACTATTTATTTATATGAAAGTTACTGGCAACAAGGAGATTTCCTTCTAAGAAAAAGCACAGGGTTTAAACCTTGTGCTTTTCTAAATGTTCCTTGATCTTAATAAATGATTCATCAGACAAACAATGTTCAATCTTGCATGCATCTTCTTCAGCTTGTTTTTCTTCAACTCCAATACTAATTAAAGCTTCAGTAACCACTACATGCCTTTCATAAATCTTACTAGCCAATTCTTTTCCTTTTTTAAGTAATTTGATATGGCCATTACCATCTATTGAAATATAATGATTTTCTTTTAAGATTTTCATCGCTCTTGAGACAGAAGGCTTAGAATAATCCATAGCTTCTGCAACATCAAGAGAAATAACATAAGGTTTTTCATTAGATAGTCTTAAGATTGTCTCAAGGTACATTTCACCTGATTCAAGTATTTTCATATATTTATATTAACACTTATTGACATTAAAAAACAGGAGGTATATATTATTGATGTTAGCAAGAGCTAACTAGTTAGCAATGGCTAAGGAGGTAATATGATGCCACTATCATTTTTAAGAAAAGGACAAGTAGGAAAAGTTACTAATATTGTTGGTAATGACGAGATTAAAGCTCATTTAAAAGACTTAGGATTTGTCTTAGGAGCTGATATTAGCGTAGTTAATGAATTAGCAGGTAATATTATTGTCAATGTCAAAGAAAGTAGAGTGGCAATAGATAGAAACTTAGCTAATAAGATTATGGTTGATTAGAAAGGGGAAGTATGCTTACTTTAAGAGATGTTAAAATTGGTGAAACAGCTACAGTAGTAAAACTTCATGGCGAAGGCGCTATTAAAAGAAGAATCATGGATATGGGTATTACTAAAGGTGTTGTGATTAAGGTTGTAAAGGTTGCACCACTTGGTGATCCGCTTGAGATTAATGTTAGAGGGTATGAATTGTCTTTAAGAAAGGCTGATGCTGATCTTATTGAGGTTTGTTAATTTTTTTAAGTAAAAGTTAGCTAGAGCTAACTAGGGAAGGTTATTATGGAAATTAAAATTGCATTAGCAGGTAATCCTAACTGTGGTAAGACAACATTGTTTAATAGTCTAACAGGATCAAATCAATTTGTTGGAAACTGGCCAGGTGTTACTGTAGAGAAAAAAGAAGGTAAATTAAAGAAATATGAGGATGTGATTATTACCGATTTACCAGGTATTTATTCATTGTCTCCTTATACATTAGAAGAAGTAGTTGCGAGAAACTATCTAATTAATGAAAAGCCTGATGTTATCTTGAATATTATTGATGGCTCAAACTTAGAGAGAAACTTGTATTTAACAACACAACTTCTTGAAATAGGAATTCCAGTAGTTTGTGCTATCAATATGATGGATGTCGTTAATAAAAATGGCGATAAGATCAATGTTGATAAGCTATCTAAGGAACTTGGTTGTAAGGTAGTTGAAATATCTGCTTTAAAAGGAACAGGTGTTGAAGAATGTGCTAAGGCAGCTGTTAAGGCAGCTGGTAAGATACAAGTAGTAAATCATAAGTATGCCGAAGATATTGAAGATACACTTAAAAACATTGAAGATAAGGTTTTAAGTAATGTTTCTAATAAAAGATGGTATGCGATTAAGTTGTTTGAAAGAGATACTAAGGCTATTGAAAGTTTGGGTATTAATACTGAACTAATTGAAGCTGATATTAAACATATTGAAAAGAAATATGATGATGATTCTGAAAGCATTATTACTAATGAAAGATATAATTTCATTTCTTCAATTATTCATGATGTCTTAGTTAAGAAGGATAAGGAAGCCTTAAGTACTTCAGATAAGATTGATAGAATTGTTACTAATAGATGGTTGGGTTTACCAATCTTTGCGGTAATTATGTTCCTTGTTTATTATATTTCAATGGTTACTTTTGGCGCTTCAGCTACTGATTTTACAAACGATGGTATCTTTGGTGATGGATGGCATTTGTTGGGCATTGGTACAAGTGAATATGAAGAGGCAAGTGAAGAATATGGTGATTCTGATTTGATCATCGAAGCATTTAATAATCAATATGGTAATGATGATATTTCTTATTCAGTTGATTTAGAGAATGAAGAATATGATGAAACTAAGGCTAAGTCAGCACTAGATGAATTATATTCATTAGTTGATGATAATGCTTCTGTTACATATACAGTAGAAGATGAAGAAACGCTTGCTACTGAAGATTTCAAAGCTAGTAAAGATGATTTAAAGGAATCAATTGATAATTATCTAAATACAGAATATAAAGAAGGATATGGTGCTCCTGATACATCTACTTATGGTATTTGGGTACCAGGTGTTCCGGTATTAATTGAGAATCTATTAGATAAAATTAATTGTGCCGATTGGTTAAAAGGTTTAATCCTTGATGGTATTGTTGCAGGTGCTGGTGCTGTATTAGGCTTTGTACCTCAGATGCTAGTCTTGTTCTTCCTATTAGCATTCTTGGAAGCTTGTGGCTATATGGCACGTATTGCCTTTGTCTTAGATAGAATCTTTAGAAAGTTTGGTTTATCTGGTAAGTCATTTATCCCAATGTTAATTGGTACAGGTTGTGGTGTTCCGGGTATTATGGCATCTAGAACTATTGAAAATGAAAGAGATAGACGTATGACTATTATGACTACAACTTTCATTCCTTGTGGTGCAAAGGTTCCATTTATTTCAATGATCGCCGGTGCTTTATTTAATAACTCACCATGGGTATCTACTAGTGCATACTTTGTTGGTATGGCAGCGATTGTGGTATCTGGTATTATCCTAAAGAAGACAAAGATGTTCTCTGGTGATCCTGCACCATTTGTTATGGAACTTCCTGCTTATCATATGCCAAGATTAATTGATGTATTACGTTCAATGTGGGAAAGAGGTTGGTCATTTATTAAGAAGGCTGGTACTATTATTGTGCTTTCAACTATCTTTGTATGGTTTACTTCTTACTTTGGTTTTGTGGATGGACATTTCCAAATGTTAAGTGAAGATCAAATTGATTCTTCAATACTAGCATCTATTGGTAACTTAATAGCTTGGATTTTCATACCTCTTGGTTGGGGCAATTGGCAAGCAGCTGTTGCTAGTATCACAGGACTTGTTGCTAAGGAGAATATTGTAGCTACTATGTCAATATTGTATGGTGGTGGTGAATTATCTACTTATGCTACTTTAGCTACTCATTTCACTGCTATTACTGGCTATTCATTCTTAGTATTTAACTTATTATGTGCTCCATGCTTTGCGGCAATTGGTGCAATCAAAAGAGAAATGAATAATCCTAAGTGGACATGGTTTGCGATTTTATATCAATGTGGCTTTGCCTATGTTATCGCGTTCTTGGTTACTCAAATTGGTAATGCCTTTGTTGGAAGTATTAATATCTTAGGTATAATTATTTCAGTAGTCATCTTAGCTTGTATGATTTATATGTTATTCTTTAAGAAATATAAGGAAGCTACTACATTAGAATAAGGAGGAATTTATGGGAACTGCAATTGTTGTAATCATCTTGATATTTATTGTTTATCTTATTATCAAGAGTATGCTAAGTGGTAAGGTATCATGTAGTCATGATTGTAATAGTTGTGGAAGTCATGGTTCTTGTCATAAGCTTGATGATCTCAAAAGAGATTTAAAGAAGGCAAAAGATGAAATACAAATTAAAAGTTGATGGTATGGCTTGTTCGATGTGTGAAGCCCATGTGAATGATTGTATTAGAAATAACTTTAAGGTTAAGAAGGTTAAGTCTAATCATAAAAATGGGGATGTAACTATCGATTGCGATAAACCTTTAGATAAAACATTATTAAAAGATATAATCGATAAAACAGGTTATATTGTCTTAAAGATTGAAGAAGTGTAATGCTTCTTCTTTTTTGTATAAGAAAAGTCAGAATTTAATCTGACTTTTTACTTATATTTTCTCTTAGTTACTTCAATATTATTTAAGATAACAGGAATAACGATTGGATTTCTGTTGGTCTTTGAATAAAGATAAGGTTCCAAAGTATTCTTGATACAATTCTTTAAATCGTTAAAAGTAACTTTTTGTTTCATTGTTTCCTTTAAAGCGTCATATACAAGAGTTTCAGCTTCCTTAATCATTGGTTGATTTTCTTTGATATAAACAAAGCCTCTAGAAACAATACCTGGTTTACATAAAATCTTGTTAGTTCTTGAATCGATACATACCACAACCGCAACCATACCATTGTCAGCTAAGATTTGACGATCCTTCAAGACACTAGTTGATAAACCTGAAACATCTCTTCCATCAACATAGATGGCATCAGTCTGTATTCTTGTGTTAGATCTAAATACTTCACCATTTCTTAATACCAAAGCATCACCATTAGCACAAATGAAACAATTTTCTTCAGGAATACCTGTTTCTACAGCAGTTGACGCATGGAGTTTAAGCATCTTATATTCACCATGTACTGGCATGAAATAAGTTGGCTTAATCAATTGAATCATCAATTTTTGTTCCTCACTTGAGGCATGTCCTGTTGTATGTAATGATTGGAAGGTCTTATTTTCAAGTACCTTAGCTCCATTTCTTACAAGTTGATTGATAATACCTGATACGTTTAAGGCATTGCCAGGAATTGGATTACTAGATAAGACAACAGTATCACCTGGGATAATCTTGATATATTTATGAACACCATTGGCGATTCTAGATAGAGCTGCCAATGTTTCACCTTGAGATCCTGTACATACAATACATAATTTCTCAGGAGGGAAGGTGTTTACCATATCTTGAGTAATAAAGGTATCGTTTGGAACATCGATTGTTTTTAATTGTTTACCAATTTCGACAACATTTTCCATCGATCTACCAAGTACTAATACCTTACGATCACAAATAGATGCTGATTTAATAATTTGAGCTAATCTATTAACATTTGATGCGAAAGTAGAGACAATTAGTCTACCTGGTGTCTTCTTAATAATGTCATATACTGTATGAGCTACTTTCTTTTCAGAGATTGAGAAACCTTCAACCTCAGAGTTTGTAGAATCTGACATTAATAGGGTCACACCTGCAGCACCAATATAAGCCATCTTTTGATAGTCAGCATTATTGCCGATAGGGGTTAAGTCAAACTTAAAGTCACCCGTTTCCACGATTCTTCCATTTGGCGTATTAATTAAAACACCAAGAGAATCAGGGATTGAGTGGATTGTATTGAAGAATCCTACTCTGAAATGATTAGTTTGTACAACACTGTTTTCATCAATTTCTTCAATTTTGAAGTTGAAGTTTTTTCTACGCTCACTTATTTTCTTTTCAATCAAAGATTTCGCAAATCTTGGGGCATAGATCTTGTTGATCTTACATGCCATTAATAAGAAAGGAATACCACCAATATGGTCTTCGTGACCATGGGTGATGATTAATCCTTTAATCTTGTCTTGATTCTTTATTAAATGGGTAAAATCAGGAATTACATATTCTACACCTAGTAAGTCATCATCAGGGAACTTAACACCAGCATCGACAATTAAAATCTCGTCGTCCTGTTGGAAACAGTACATATTTTTACCGACTTCTCCAAGTCCACCTAATGCATAAACTAGTGTATCTTTTTTAACGTCATAATTTACACCATTATAAGCATTCGGTTTTGAGCCTTTCATTTTACCTCCATTATATTCTTTCCGATTTCATCCTTATTTTAAGTTAAAAATATCGATTATTCAATACAATATGCGTTTTCATCTACATAAAATGGATCTTTTTTATTGATATGATCATAGAACAAGATACCTTTGAAATGATCTAGTTCATGTTGAAGGACAATTGCCAAATAACCACTAGCTTTTATTTCAACATTTGAGTCAGTTAATAAGTCATATCCTTTAACCTTAACTCTTGCACTTCTATAGATATAGCCATTATGTATATCTTCTACTGATAAGCATCCTTCTCCTGTTTTTAAATAAGCTTTTTCAATAGAACTTGATACAATTTTAGGATTAACTAGGGCATATTCTGTTTCGATGTCACCATTTTCATCTTTTAAGATGATTGATGTCATTTTCTTAAGAACACCAATTTGAACAGCACTGATGCCAACGGCTGGTCTTAAGTTTTTCTCTTCAGCAATCTCATCTATTGTTGATTCATCAACATATTTATGCATAGTCAAAAGAATTTCTTTATCTTCATCTGATAAAGGAAGTTTTACATCCTCACTTCTTTTTCTTATAAGAGGATTATCATCTTTAATTATTGTTTCATTATTTATAACCATATAAATAATTATATTACGATTAAGATTGTTTTGTATGCTAAAATTTAGGTTGTGAAAAAGAAAAAACCAAGAAGAAAATTAAAAAAAATTAAAATGTTTCCGGCATATTGTGATAAGGCCCTTATTTTTGTGACTTTAATCCTTGTAATCTATTCTTCAATCATGGTGGCAAGTGCTGCTATGGGTGAGGGTGCTGGTGATACTGGTGTAGTAACAAGAACCTTCCAGCGACAGATTCTATTTAGTGTTGCGGGTATCTTTTGTATGGTTCTTGTGGTCAGAATGGACTTATTAAATTTTTTTGAACTTAAGCATTTTAATTATTTATATTGGGTTGTTGTAGCTTTACTTTTATCTTGTCGTCTCTTTAAAGCTACCTATGGTGCCTATGCCTGGATTAGATTAGGTAGTTTGTCGGTACAACCATCAGAGTTTGCGAAAGTCTTTATGTTATTATATGCTGTCAAGATATTTGAAGTAGATAGTCACAGGGATAATCTTTGGAATGCCTATGTCTATATCGTAAAATCACTCGTATTATTTGGCATTATTTTAGTCATTCAAAAAGACTTGGGTAGTGCTACTGTATTGCTTGGTATGTGCTTTATTATGTTACTTATTGTGCCATATAGAGAACTTAATAAGATTAGAAAATGGATGTTAATTGCGATTCTTTTTGTGATTATAGCCATTGTGATTATCATGTTACCAGCTACTAATACATTCTTAGAGAAACATTCTTCTAGTTATCAGATAGGTAGATTCTTAGCTGCTAATAATCCTTTTAAATATAAGTATGATGCTGGTTATCACTTGATTATGGGTCTTGTATCTTTTGCGACCGGTGGCTTATTTGGAGTAGGTTATGGTCAATCTATTCATAAATATATGAACTTCCCAAATCCTACTACTGACTTTATTTTGCCTATTATTGTAGAAGAGATGGGTATCATTTGGGGTTTTCTTCCAATTATGATATGTTATGGCATCATTTTCTTTAAGTTAATTAGCTATTCTTATAAGTCACCAACATTGTCAGGAAAGATTGTACTTGTTGGTACTTTTGCCTATTTATTTATTCACTTTGTCTTAAATATTGGTGGTGTATCAGGTATTATTCCTTTGACTGGTGTACCATTGTTGTTTGTATCTTCTGGTGGTTCTTCACTTGTTGCCTCTTTAACTGCAATCGGGTTATCAGAAGCTGAGATTATTAAATGTAGAAGGTCATTATGCGCGTAGTTGCTGGTAAATATAAAAGATCAACTTTATTAACACTAGATTCTTTAGCTACTCGTCCTACTAAGGATATGGTTAAGGAAGCTTTATTTTCTTCTATTTATGTAGAAGATAGTCTTTTCTTAGATTTATTCTCTGGTAGTGGTTCTATTGGTATTGAGGCTTTATCTAGAGGGGCAAGGGATGTTGTCTTTAATGATTTAAGTAAGGATGCAGTTAAGATTATTAAAGCTAATCTTTCAAAGTTTAAAGAAGATAGAACGGTTTATAACTTAGATTATTTATCTTGTTTAAATAGATTAGAGGGAAATAAGTTTGATTATATATTTGTAGATCCTCCCTATGCGTTTGAAGAATACGAAAAAATCTTTGAGACAATTGATAGCTTAAATCTTTATAACAACGATTGTAGAATAATAGTGGAAGTAAAGAAAGAAAAGGAATTGGCAGCTGAATTATTTTCTTTCGAGAAATATAAGGAAAAGAAATATGGCATAAACAAGTTGTTGTATTATAGGAGGAAAAATGTCTAACGCAATTTATCCAGGTACTTTTGATCCTATTACGATGGGTCATTTAGATATTATTGAAAGGGCTGCTAAAACTTTTGATGAAGTTTATGTAGCTATTATGGTTAATAAGTCTAAGGTTTGTACCTTTTCACTTGAAGAGAGAATAGAATTTATAAAGAAGTGTACTGCTCATATTCCTAATGTGAAGGTTGTATCTTCTAATGGATTAACAGTAGATAAGGCTAAAGAACTTAACTGCAAGGTTATTGTAAGAGGCATTAGAGCGGTTACTGACTATGAATATGAATTAGCACAAGCTACAAGTAATTTGATGCTTAATAGTGATATTGAAACTTGTCTGTTTGTTTCTAAGCCTGAGTTGTCTTTTTTGAGTTCTAGTATCGCTAAGGAAATCGCTTCTTTTAACGGTGATATTTCTAAATTTATTCCTGATGTAATTGCCAAGGATGTTATTTTGAAGCTTAAGAAATAATGAAACCGTTTTCTTGTAAAAAGGAACCGTTTTCATGAAAATATCTATTGTATTTCATTTGAATTTCTCTAAAATAACAATTGTTCAAAGGAGGATTTGAATATATGAAATATGAATTATTTGGTAAATCACCAATCGGTAATATCGAGTACTTAGGTACTTATGGACATGAAGACTTGTTGTTAGAAGCTTGTGACCAATATGAAGGCATGGGTTATAAGACAATTAAGTATTGCGTAGTTAAATAACTATTATGATGAAGCTGGTTGTTCCAGCTTTTTTATTTTGCTTATTCAAAAAATGTGGATAACTTTTGAATTTGTGACTACTTATCCACAACTTATTCCCATAATGATTTCAAAGTATTCTTTTATTATTTTGGTTAGTATATATTGAACATACTAGTAGGGATTATAAAATGAATATTATTGAGTATAAATATTGGTTTAAAAAGAAAGTTGTATCTATAAAGACATTAATGAATTCAAATATTGACACCATATATGGCACCATATATAATTTGGTTGTATATAGAATGGAGTATGCAAATGTCTAAATGGGATAAGTTAATAGCACGTATCTGCAGCTTATCTAACGATTTACGTTTCGATCAAATTGAAAAGGTTTTAATAAGTTGTGGTTATGAGGTGAATTCGCCTAGAGGTGGAAGTAGCCATTATACTTTTAGGAAACCAGGTTGCATGCCAATTACAATTCCAAAACATGAACCAATCAAGAAGGTGTATGTTGAGATGGTTAAAAAAATAGTAGAAAGTGGGGATAGAATAAATGAAAAACATAGTTGATTATATGTCTTTGCCATATCGTTTAGAGATTGTTGAAGATACAAGCGAAGGTGGTTATGTTGCATCTTATCCTGATTTGCCTGGGTGTTTAACTTGTGGAGAAACTATTGATGAAGTAGTTAAAAATGCTAATGATGCAAAAAAAGAATGGTTATTGGCTGCAATCGAAGATAATATCGATATCCCAGAACCTGATACACTGGATAATTATTCTGGACAATTTAAATTAAGAATGCCAAAAAGTCTGCACAAATCTCTAGCTAATCACGCTTTAAGAGAAGGCATTAGTATGAATCAATACTGTTTGTATCTGCTATCTAAAAATGATGGTTTATCTTTAAAATAGGTATTTAATATGGATTGTTATAGAAGCTCTTTCGAAACTTTTAAGAGTAATATATGCCATGAGGTTAAGGAAAAAGGTGATATCCAATTTCTTATTGATACTCTTGAGAGTAATCGTATTAGAGAATTGTTTGATAAAAAATGGTATCTAGAAGCACTGTATTTATTGGGTATGACTGATTACCTTTCTAATATTAATGATGTACCAATTTGTACAAATTATAACGATATTAGGAAATGTAAACTTAGTAAAATAGTATATCCTACTGGTATCCTAATTAGAGCAGCCGTTTCAAATGATGAGAGTGTTAAACAAAGAGCTTTAAAAGAGGCTATTCCCGAATTTTTAAGGTTTAATATCGTTGAAGCTGATATAAGAAATGTTGTATAGAATCAAGGTTTAAATGGCCTTGATTTTTGTTTGAAAAAAAATTTAAAATATTTTAGCACTAGTTGTTGACAAGTGCTAAATATGTTGGTAGTATATTAGCAGAAGAAAGATAAGAGTGCTAAAGGAGGTAGCAAATATGATGACGCAAAGAATGATTGAAATATTAAAAGCTATCATTGATGAATTCATCAATACCGCTGAGCCGGTTGCCTCTAAGACGTTAGTAGAGGAGTACCACTTACCTTATTCTAGTGCCACTATTAGAAATGATATGGCTATTCTTGAGGCTGAGGGTTATCTTGAGAAACCCCATACTTCAGCTGGAAGAATTCCTTCCAATAAGGGATATAAATATTATTGTGAGAATCTATTGGACAAGGGTCTTGATGATAAAGTTAAATATGAAGTTGCAAACATCTTCTCTGATTCAACAATGAATGTAGAAGATTGTGTGAAACAGTCATGTAGAATGATATCGGATATGACAAATCTTACAAGTGGTGTGTTGGGTCCTAATGCGAACTTACAAACACTTGAGCATATTGCCTTGTTTCCATTAGATGATAAAACAGCGGTTTGTGTCTTTGTGACCAACACTGGTCATACAGAAAATAAGACATTTAACTTTAAGGATAGTGTTTCTGCTGAGGATATCAAGACTTGTACTGATATCTTAAATGACCGCTTAAAGGGAACACAAATATCTGATTTAAAAGAAAAGTTAGAGTCAATTAGACCAATTCTTGTAAACAATGTCAAACGCCATGAAATGTTGTTCAATGCGTTTATTGGAGCCTTTACAAGATTTGCGAGTGAAAAGTTATATTTCTCAGGCACTTCTAATTTGATGTATCAACCAGAATTCTCCGATACCGAGAAGCTTAAGGAATTAATCAAAATATTTGATGATCCAAATAAGATTAAGGAAATCGTTGCAGAAGATAATGGCGAAAATCAAGTTACGGCTATTATGCCAAAGGGTACTGAACTAATATGGAAGGATGATATGGCTATCGTTACTACTGATGTAAGGCTTTCTAAGAAAGAAATTGGTAAATTGATGGTCATGGGTCCAAGACGTATGGAATATAATCGTGTGTTATCATTGATGTCGTTGATTTCTAAGGCTTTGGATGATATCTACAAGTAGAAAGGAAATTCATGGAAGAAAATAAAGAATTAAAAGAAGAAGTAAAGGAAACTGAGGAATCAAATACTGGGCTCGAATCTGGGCTCGAATCTGCTGGGCAAGAAGCTGAGGTCGAAGAAGATATCGAACCTAGCGTGGAAGATAAACTTCAAGGTGAGATTGACGACTTAAAGGCTGAAGTTGATCGCTTGAAGAATGCATATGCAAAGGCTTATGCGGATACAGAGAATGTTAAGAGAAGACTTCAAACTGAGGCTGATACAAATAAGAAGTATCGTATACAAAGTTTTGCGAAGGAAATCCTTCCAGCTATCGATAATCTAGAAAGAGCGTTGGCTGCAAGTGATGATAGTGAATCGCAATTAAAGAAGGGTGTTGAAATGATCTATAATCAACTAATCAAGTCTTTAAAGGATGAGGGTGTTGAGGAAATAGATTGTTTGAATAAAAAATTTGATCCTAATTTCGAACAATCAATCATGATTGAAAAGAAAGAAGGAGTTGAACCTGGTGTAGTAATTGAAGTACTACAAAAAGGTTATATGTTAAAGGATCGCGTATTAAGAGCTGCGATGGTAAAGATTAGCGAATAAATTTAGGAGGAAATTAAAAATGAGTAAAATTATTGGTATTGACTTAGGTACAACAAACAGTTGTGTTAGTGTTATGGAAGGTGGCGAAGCTAAGGTCATCACAAATCCAGAAGGTAATAGAACAACTCCATCTGTAGTAGCATTCAAGGATGGTGAAATCGTAGTTGGTGAAGCTGCAAAAAGACAAGCAGTTACAAATAAGGATACAGTATCTTCAGTAAAAAGATTAATGGGTTCTAGTGAAAAGATTAGTGCAAATGGTAAGACATATACACCACAAGAAATCAGTGCTATGATTCTTCAATACTTAAAGAAGTATGCTGAAGAATATCTTGGTGAACCAGTGACAAAGGCTGTTATTACAGTTCCTGCTTACTTCAATGATGCTCAACGTCAAGCAACTAAGGATGCTGGTAAGATTGCTGGTTTAGATGTAGAAAGAATTATCAACGAACCAACAGCTGCTTCTTTAGCTTTCGGTATTGATAAGACTGATAAGGAACAAAAGGTTCTAGTATTCGACTTAGGTGGTGGTACATTTGATGTTTCTATCATTGATATGTCTGAAGGTACATTTGAAGTTTTAGCTACTGCTGGTGATAACCATTTAGGTGGTGATGACTTCGATAATGTTATTGTTGATTGGATGGCTGATGAGTTCAAGAAACAATACAATATTGATTTAAAGGCTGATCGTATGGCTCTTCAAAGAATGAAGGAAGCTGCTGAAAAGGCTAAGAAAGATTTAAGTGGTACTTTACAAGCTCACATCTCTCTACCATTCATTTCAGCTAATCAATCTGGTCCATTACACTTTGAAACAGATTTAACAAGAGCTAACTTCGATAAGATGACTAAGTTCTTGGTTGATAGAACAGTAGTTCCAGTTAAACAAGCTTTAAAGGATGCTGGCTTAAGTCCTAATGACTTGAATCAAGTATTACTAGTTGGTGGTTCAACAAGAATTCCTGCTGTTCAAGAAGCTGTTAAGAAAGAATTAGGCAAGGAACCTAACAAGTCTGTTAACCCAGATGAAGTAGTAGCTATGGGTGCTGCAATTCAAGGTGGTATCTTAGGCGGTGAAAATCCTCATGATGTATTGTTACTAGATGTTACTCCATTGTCTTTGGGTATTGAAACATTAGGTGGTGTTATGACTGTATTAATTCCACGTAATACAACAATTCCTACAAGTAAGTCACAAATCTTCTCAACTGCTGCTGATAACCAACCAGCTGTTGATATCCATGTATTACAAGGTGAAAGACCAATGGCTAACGACAATAAGACTCTTGGTAACTTCCAATTAACTGGTATCGCACCAGCAAGACGTGGTGTTCCACAAATTGAAGTTAAATTCGATATTGATGTTAATGGTATCGTTCATGTATCGGCTACTGATAAGGCTACTAACAAGTCTCAAGATATTACAATTTCTAATCCTAATGGTTTAAGTGATGAAGAAATCGATAGAATGGTAAAAGAGGCTGAAGATAACAAGGATGCTGATGAAAAGCGTAAGGAAGAGATCGAATTAAAGAATAGAGCTGAAGGATTCATTGCTCAAATCGATCAAACTCTAGATGCTCAAAATCCTAATGTTACTGAGGATCAAAAGAAGCAAGTTAAACAGTTAAGAGATGAACTTCAAAAGGCTGTTGATGAAAATGACTATGCTACTTTAAAGACTAAGTTAGATGAACTTGAAAAGGCAGCTCAAGCTATGTCTGAGGCTATGTATCAACAAGCTCAAGCACAAGGTCAACAAGGTCCAAGCAGTGATCCTGCAGATGATGTAGTAGATGCAGACTTTACAAAGAAAGACTAATATTATAAAGAAGGAAGCAATTCCTTCTTTGAACATACAAGGAAGGTGATATAAATATGGCAAAAAGAGATTATTATGAGGTACTAGGTGTTTCTAAGGGTGCTAGTGCCGATGAAATAAAAAAAGCTTATCGTAAATTAGCCAAAAAGTATCATCCTGATGTAAATAAGGCTAAGGATGCTGAAGAGAAGTTTAAGGAAATAAATGAGGCCTACGAAGTACTATCTGATGATCAAAAGAAGCAGATATATGATAACTATGGTTTTGATGGTCTTGAAGGTAATATGGGACAAGGTGGCTTCTCTAATTTCTCAGGAGGCTTTGACGATTTAGGCGATATCTTCTCTCAGTTTATGGGAGGCATGGGCGGTTTTGGAGGCTTTAGTAGAGGAGCTTCTAGACAAAGTGGCCCAATTAAAGGCGAGAACAAATATGTTCAAATGTCTATTGAATTCTTAGAGGCAGTCAAAGGTGCTACTAAGACTATTAAAGTATCAGTAGATCGTAAGTGTCCTAAGTGTAACGGTACTGGCGCTAAGTCAGCTAGTGATATTAAGACGTGTCCTAGATGTAATGGTAGTGGCAAGGTGACAAGTGCTAAGCGTACACCATTTGGTATGATGCAGTCAGTTGTTGATTGTCCTGATTGTCATGGCAGTGGTAAGATTATTACCAATAAGTGTCTTGAATGTGGTGGCGCAGGTTATGAAACTAAGGTAGAAACCGTAGAGATTAAGATTCCAGCAGGTATTTCAACAGGTCAACAAGTAAGAGTTGCTGGCTATGGCGAAAGAGGCTATAACGGTGGTGATAATGGTGACTTGTATATTGAAATTATTGTTAAGTCACATGACTTCTTTGTAAGAGAGGGCAATGATATCTATGTTGAAGTTCCTATTTCAGCAGTAGATGCAACCCTTGGTACTACAATTGATGTGCCTACTTGTAATGGTGAATGTGAATTAAATATTCCAGCCGGTACTCAACCTGGTCAAAAGTTGCGTTTAAGGGGATATGGTGTTAAGTCACTTAGAACTAATGCGGTTGGTGATCAATACTGTGTGATTAAGGTTGTTATTCCTACTAAGTTAAGTAGAGAGGAAAAGGAACTTTATACTAAGTTACAGGGTAAGTCTGGCAAGGAATCAGTGTTTGATAAGTTTAAGAAATCTTTTAAGTAAGGGTAATTCCTTACTTTAAAAATAATGCGCATTAGCACTCTAGTAGTTGAAGTGCTAGAAAGGAGAATTATGGAATTAGAGAAGACGACTGAAAAGTTACAGAAAATCTTAATTAAAGCTTTGAACATCTGTAAGGATTATCATAATCCAGAGATATGTGATGAGCATATGTTTAAGGCTTATCTTGATGATGATGACATTAGAAAGATTCTTAGCGAATTAAAGTGTGATGTTAATGAACTGATTAATGTCACTAATAATTCTCTTAATAGTCTTCCTAGTAATGATTCTACAAATGATCCTTCCATTAGTAGATATTTATACGAAAGCTATAATGAGGCGTTAAAACTTTCTAAGGAAAAGGGCGATAAATACTTGGGTGCTTTAGATTTGTTCGCTGTTGAATTGTTTAATGATTCATCTTTCACTAAACTTTTAAGAAAGCATATTAAGTTTAATAAGAAGGAATTAATAGAAAAGATTAATAAAGAAAGGGGAACTACTATGGTCAATAATCAAAATGATGAAAACAACATCAATCCACTAGAGAAGTATGGTAGAAATCTAGTTATTGATGTCAAAGAAGGTAAGATTGATCCTGTCATCGGTAGAGATGAGGAAATAAGAAGAGTAATTGAAATATTGTCTCGTAAGACTAAGAATAATCCAGTTCTTATTGGTGAACCAGGTGTTGGTAAGACTGCGATTGTAGAAGGTTTGGCATGGCGTATCTTTAATGGCGATGTTCCTGCTTCTTTAAAGGATAAGGAACTATATGAACTAGACTTAGGTTCTTTGATTGCTGGTGCTAAGTATCAAGGTGAATTTGAGGAAAGATTAAAGTCAGTTTTAAAGGCTGTTAAGGATAAGGATGGCCAAGTCATCATGTTTATTGATGAGATTCACAATCTTGTCGGTGCTGGTAAGAGCAGTGGCGCCATGGATGCTGCTAATTTGTTAAAGCCAATGTTGGCTCGTGGTGAGTTAAAGTGTATTGGTGCTACTACTTTCGATGAATATAGACAATATATTGAAAAGGATGCAGCACTAGAAAGACGTTTCCAAAAAGTTACTGTAGATGAACCGAGTGTTGAAGAGACTATTTCAATTCTAAGAGGCCTAAAGGATAGATTTGAGGCTCATCATGGTGTAACTATTAAGGATGAGGCTATTATCGCTTCAGCTGTATTGTCTAATCGTTATATTACAGATAGATTCCTTCCGGATAAGGCTATCGACTTGATTGATGAGGCTTGTGCTTCTACAAGAGTTGATATGGATTCTATGCCTACTGAGCTATATGAGCTTGAGCATAAGAAGAAACAGTTGGAGATTGAAGAGGTATCTTTGAAGAAGGAAAAAGATGATGATAAGGCCATGAAGCGTTTAGTTGATCTTCAAGATGATTTGAAGGAAGTTAATGAAAAGTATAATACTTTGCATGCTAAGTGGTTGGATGAGAAGAAAGAATTAATTCAAAGTAAGACTTTAAGAGAAGACTTAGAGAAGGCAAAGCTAGAGTATACAAATGCTGAGCAGGCTGGTGATTATGCCAAGGCTTCAGAATTAAAATTTAGTACTATTCCAAGTCTTGAGGCTAAGATTAAGGCTTCTAAGGAAGCTGATAAGAATGGCAGAATGTTGTCAGAAGTTGTTGATGAAGAGGCTATTGCCAAGGTTGTATCTAAGTGGACTCATATTGAGACTACAAAACTATTAAAGACTGAAAGAGATAAGTTATTAAAGCTTGATGATATCTTAAAAGAAAGAGTCATGGGCCAAGATGATGCCCTAAAGCTTGTTACCGATGCAATTTTGAGAAATAAGGCTAATATTGGTGATATTAATAGACCAATAGGTTCATTCTTGTTCTTGGGTCCTACAGGTGTTGGCAAGACTGAGGTTGCTAAGGCATTAGCTGAACAATTGTTTGATGATGAAAACAAGATTGTTCGTATCGATATGTCTGAATATATGGAGAAGTTCTCAGTGTCTAGATTAATTGGTGCTCCTCCTGGCTATGTAGGTTATGAAGAGGGTGGCCAATTGACTGAGGCTGTTAGAAGAAAACCTTATTCTATTGTCTTATTAGATGAGATTGAGAAGGCTCATCCAGATGTCTTTAATATCTTGTTACAAATACTAGATGATGGTCGTATTACTGATTCTAAGGGTGTTACAGTTGATTTCAAGAATACTGTAATTATTATGACTTCTAACTTAGGTTCTGAGTTTGCGTTTGAACCAGATAAAGAGAAGAAGGCTAAGGAATATGATATGGCTATTAAGAATGCCTTTAAGCCTGAGTTTGTAAACCGTATTGATGAGATTATTATCTTTAATCCATTGAACGAAACAGTAATCAAGGATATCGCTAAGAAGTTTATTGGACAACTTGTTAATAGAATGAAGGACAATGATGTTGAATTATCTTTCTCTGATAAGGCTTTAGATAAGATATCACATGAAGGCTTTGATCCAAACTTTGGTGCTAGACCTATGAAGCGTCATATTCAAAGAGAGGTTGAATCTAAGTTAGCTAGATTTGTGATTGCTAATCCGGATTGTAAGAAGATCTTGGTTGATGTTGAAAATGATGATTATGTTGTAAGAGATGTGGCTTAGCCATGTCTCTTTTTTATGATTTATAACTAAAAAGATGCTAAGTATTCTTTAACATCTTGTTTGATTATGATGATTAATATAAAAAATTCTTCTTAAAACAATTCTGAATGAGAGTTTCTTCTATACAAAATCAAAACTAATATTTCATCTTTTATCTCATAAACCAATAGCCAATCAGGTTCTATATGACATTCATGCGTCCCTTTATATTTACCTGTTAGCTCATGGTCTCTATATTTTATATCTAAAGTTTCTCCATTTGCTAATTTTTCTATGACATTATAAAGTTTATTTAAATCTTTGTTTTGCTTTTTAGCTATCTTAAGTTCTTTTTTAAACTTATTTGTGAATTCCACATCATATTTCATTCTTCTAGTGCTTTCTTAAGATCTTCCATATTTGAATATTTAGGGGCATTAGGGTCTTTTAACATTTTTCTACCTTCCTCGATAGCCTCAATAGTTTCTTTGTTTGGAGTATCTAGCTTAAGTTCAAAAGGAATTCCATTTTCTCTGATAGTTGTTCTTAAAAACATATTGATTGCAGTTGTCATATTCAAGCCAAGTTGATTGAAAATGTCTTCCGCTTGTTCTTTTACTGTTTTATCAGTTCTTATATTTAAATTTGTTGTATTCATAGCATCTTCCTCCTATGTTTATTTTATAAAGAAATGTAGTTATTTTCAATACATTGTCATTATAATATGTATGTTTCATACTTATTAATGATTATGATATGGTTTATTGATACTAATTATATTTCTACAGTCTATATTATTTTCAATGACTGTCTTGACTTGCCCACTAGTCTTGCAATAACTATTTATTGCCATGTTCTACATTTATTAATAGAGTGAATGATAATAATATTTGATTGCCTTCTTTATATAAGATTTCACATAATGTCTTTGAACTAAACTTTAACGATTGAACCATGAAGTTTTGTATTAAAAAGCAATTGAAATTTGGTTATCTAGATTTGCAATAACTAATCTGGATGCTAAGAAGATTATTATTATGTTGATAATGACGATTATGCTGTAAGAGATGTAACTTAGCTATGTCTCTTTTTAAATGTTAAAATAGATGGAGAAGGATTAAGGAATTATAAAATGAGTTTACAATTAAAATTACCTATTGGATATGAGAATTTTGAAGAATTACGTACTAAAGATTTTTATTATGTTGATAAAACAAAATTAGTAGAACAGTTGATAGATAATATAGGCAAAGTAAACTTATTTACTCGTCCTCGTCGATTTGGCAAGACTCTTAATATGAGCATGTTAAAGAGTTTCTTTGAAATTGGAACGAATAGTTCTTTATTTGATGGTCTATATATTTCTAATAATAATAAGATTTGTGAAGAATATATGGGTAAGTATCCTGTTGTTTTTATTACTTTAAAAAATGTAGATGGCTCTAGTTTTAAGGAAGCAAAAGATAGACTAATAGATATAGTTGCTTATGAAGCTAAGCGTTTTTCTTATCTTTTAGAAGCCGATACTTTATCAATAGATGAAAAAGATAGTTACAAAGCTATTACGAATATGGTAAATGGCTCTTTTACGATAGATGAAAAGAATCTATTAAGATCTTTAAAAACTTTATCTGAATTGTTATGCAAATACCATAATCAAAGAGTTGTGATTTTAATTGATGAGTATGATGTTCCGTTGGATAAAGCGTTTAAACATGGTTATTATAAAGAGATGGTATCTTTGATAAGAGGCTTGTTCGGCGATGCTTTAAAAACTAATGATGCTTTAGAATTTGCTATTTTAACTGGTTGTTTACGAGTATCTAAAGAAAGTATATTTACAGGACTTAATAATTTTAAAACACTTTCTATTACTGATTCTAGATTTGATGAAATGTTTGGTTTTACTGATGATGAAGTCAAAGAAATGCTTGAATACTACAATTTGGAAAGCAAACTTGATGAGTGTAGAAAATGGTATGATGGATATCGCTTTGGCAATACAAATATCTATTGTCCTTGGGATGTTATTAATTATGTGGATAGAATTAAGGATGATAAGAATGCTTTGCCTGAAAGTTATTGGATTAATACAAGTGGTAATGATTTAGTTAAAAGATTCATAGATAAAGCTAATAAAACAACAAGAGATGAAATAGAAAGATTAATTGAAGGTGAATCAATTCAAAAGAAAATTCGTTTAGATTTAACTTATGATGAAATTGATAACAGTGTTGATAATCTTTGGAGTGTGTTATTTACAACAGGTTATTTAACTTTTACTACTAGCAAGATTGATGGAACTTATGAATTATTAATTCCTAATAGAGAAGTTAAGGAGGTTTTTGTAAATCAAATTCAGGAATGGTTTAATGAAAAAATTTTCTCTAAGACAAGTGATTTAGAGGCTTTTTGGAGTGCCTTTGAAATTGGTAATACGAATATAATAGAAAATTATTTAAATAGATTGTTGAGTAATTCCATTAGTGTTTTTGATACCAGGGAAAAAGAAAACTCTTATCATAATTTGATGTTGGGTATTTTGACTGGAAATGAAAATTGGCTTGTAAAATCAAATGTAGAAGCTGGTGAGGGTTTTGCGGATATTATTGTAGAAACAGATGATCCTGATGCTGGCATTATACTTGAGTTAAAATTTACAAAAGATATCAGTGAAATGGAAGGCTTATGTCAAAAAGCATTAAAACAAATTGATGATAAAAGATATTTTGAGTTTCTTTTAAATCAAGATAGAACTAATGTCTTATTGTATGGAATGTGTTTCTGTAAGAAGAGATGTAAAGTAATTGCTAAAAAGTTGGAAAAGTAACAAAATTAGTTGTTTTTAGGTTGGAAAATCATACAAAATAAGCGATATTTAGGCTGGAAAAGTAGCGATCAAAAATCTCCATTGTGAAAATTGGTCAATTATCTTATAATTATTAAGGATTTATTCCACGATTAAAAAAGTAATAGGAGGAAAGTTATGGGAGAATTTAACTTTGCTTCCGTTTTATTTGGTGTTATTGGTCTATTCATTGGCGTTGTGATTATGTTTTTTGTGAACAAGTCACATTTAAATAAGGCTAAGGATGAGGCTAAGAAAGTCTTAGAAGAGGCTGCGCAACAAGCTAAGAACACTTTAAAACAAGCTGTTCTTGATAGCAAGACGCAAGCTTATGAATTGAAACTTCAAGCTGAGAAAGAAATTAAAGAAAGAAAATCAGAATTGCAAGATCAAGAAGCTAAGATCCTTAGAAGAGAGGATTCTCTAAATTTTCGTGATGAGAATTTGAATGCTAAGGAAAAGAGTCTTGATCAAAAGCTAAAGAAAGTTGATGACAAGACTGCCCAATTAAATAGAATGGAAGCTGAACTTCAATCTAGGATTGATGGTCAAATTGCGCTTTTGGAGCGTGTTTCTAACATGAGTCAACAAGAGGCTCATGATGAACTAATGGAAGCTGTTGAAAAGAAGATGGAGAATGAGGTAGCTAGCTATATCCATGAACAAGAGGAAGAAGCAAAGCTTAGAGCTAAGGAAAAGGCTCGCCAAATTATTGCCACTGCTATTCAAAGATATTCTCAAGAAGAGAGTATTGATAGAACAGTTTCTGTAGTAGCATTACCAAATGAAGAAATGAAGGGTAGAATCATTGGAAGAGAAGGTAGAAACATTAGAGCTATTGAACAAGCTACTGGTGTTGATCTAATTATCGATGATACTCCTGAGGCTATTACAATTTCTTGTTTTGATCCAATTAGAAGAGAGACTGCAAGACTTGCTCTTGAATTCTTAATTAAAGATGGACGTATTCAACCAGGTAGAATTGAGGATGTAGTTAATAAGGTTTCTAAGGAAATGGATGAAAACATCATGAAATATGGTGAAGAGGCTTGTTTCAAATTAAAGATTGGTAGAATGGACAAAGAATTAGTTAAGCTAATTGGTAGATTAAGATATAGATATTCTTATGGCCAAAATGGTTTAGAGCATTCTATGGAAGTTGCTGCTTTCTCTGGTATGATGGCTGCTGAACTTGGTTTAAATCAAAATCTTGCTAAAAGAGCTGGTTTATTACATGATATCGGTAAGGCTGTTGACTTTGAACAAGAGGGAACTCACGTTGAACTTGGTGCTAAATTAGCTAAGAAGTATGGTGAAAATGAAGTAGTTATAAATGCTATTGAAGCTCACCATGGTGATAAGGAACCTACAGGTATTATTTCTTATCTTGTTGCTGCTGCAGATACATTAAGTGCTGCAAGACCTGGTGCAAGATATGAGGGTATGGAAAACTATATTGAAAGACTTGAGAACCTTGAAAAGATTGCGAATGACTTTGATGGAGTTGATAAAGCTTTCGCTATTCAAGCTGGTAGAGAAATCAGAGTTATGGTTTTACCTGATAAAGTAAATGATAGTAAGTGCACATTGCTTGCTAGAGAGATTAAGGATCGTATCGAGAATGAATTAACTTATCCTGGTCAAATTAAGGTTACAGTTATTCGTGAGATGCGTGCTAACGAAATTGCTAAATAATGAGGATTTTATTTTTAGGAGACATTGTTGGTAAAAGAGGTCGCGAAGTAATTCGCGACTTTTTGCCTTCATTGAAAGACAAATATCAACCTGATTTTATTATTGTTAATGGTGAAAATGCTGCTCATGGTAAGGGTCTAACTATTAAAATCTATAATGAATTTATGTCTTATGGTATTGATTGTATTACAATGGGTAATCACACCTTCTCTAAGAAAGAAATTATTGATCATTTAGATGAAATGAATAAGCTGGTTTGTCCTTATAACCATATTAGTAATCTAGGTAAGGGTTATCGTATCTTTAAATGTAAAGGCAAGAAGATTTGTGTTGTTAATTTATTGGGCCTTGTTATGCAAGAAGAATATGCAACCAATCCTTATAATGCGATGGATAAGATCTTAAAAGATACTTTATCTAAGAATATTGATTTATATATCGTTGATTATCATGCTGAAACAACAGCTGAAAAAAGAGTGTTCTTTGAATATTATAAGAATAAGATTAATGCAGTACTTGGCACTCATACTCATATTCAAACAGCTGATGAACAAATAATTGATGGAAAAGCTTTTATGACTGATGTAGGTATGTGTGGCCCTTTTGATTCTATTATTGGAAGAGACATAGATGAATGTATTAGAAAGCTTATTTTTAATGAACAAACTAGATTTACTGTATCTATGAGCAATCCTATACTAAATGGAGTGTTCTTAGAATATAATGATGACAATAATATGTGCACAAAAATAGAAAGGATTCAAATAAGACCATGAAACAAACAAATAGAAAAGGATTTACTTTAGCTGAATTATTAATCGTAGTAGCAATTATTGCAGTACTTGTAGCTATTGCGATACCTGTATTTACTAAACAATTGCATAATGCAAGAGCAGCAACAGACTTGGCTAATGTTAGATCGTATTATGCAGAAATTCAAGCTGATTATATGAGTACTGGGGAATACAATAATAAAGTACCTGATTTAAATTTATCTGTAGGTGGTTATGACTATAAAACAATTACATTACTTAATGGTGAAAAAATTAAGATGTTAGCAGGTAACTGTGCTGTCATATTTGAAGAGGGAAAAGGTTATTCTATAAGCTATAATTGTGATTCTTATCACCCCGAACACGAGCTTCTTCTAAGTAATTAATTTTTTTATGTTTGGAAATTGTTATGTAACTTTTATTATCATCGCTATCTGTGTTTTAAATTTCATTAGAGAATATCAATTAATGAAAGTAGATAGTGAAGATATAGCTTTACAGAAGTGTGGAGCCTTAATTAAACCTTTATATACTAAGAAAGAATTATATAGATTACTTACTGCTGGTTTTGTACATATGAATATAGGGCATTTATTAATGAATCTATATTGTATGTATAATTTGGGTTGTTATATTGAAATGTTATTAGGACATGGAATGTTCCTTGTACTAATATTAGGTTCAATCATAGTAGGTAATGCATGTGCATTATTTATAGGAAGAGATGTAAGTATTAGTGGTGGTTTATCTGGTGGTATATATGGTTTATTAGCATTTGAACTAAAACTTATATTAATGATAGGAGGCATTTCTGCAGTATTAGGTAATAGATCTTTAATGGTAACTATACTTATTAACTTATCATTTAATTTCATGCCTGGTGTAGGTTGGAAAGCCCATTTAGGTGGATTTATATTTGGAATGTTGTTTGCGACATTGACGTTTATTTAATATGAATAATGATTATGCTAGAAAGAAATGATGAGGAGTCGTTTCTTTTTTTATGAAGAGTTCTTCACTAGTCTAGTATCATCAAACTTTTAGCAAATAATTTTTAGTGGAAGTAATACAAAATTGTTGTTCAATGTTTAGATAATACCAAAGATAAAAAAAGAGCCTCCAACTTATGTTAAAAGACTCTAATATTTTTAATAAATCTTAATAAGTTTACGTGTATTAATCACGATTAACTTTCAGAAGCAAAAGTAACAGTAGTGCCATTAACTGTAACTTTCATCTTTTTATCTTTAGTTTTAGTAATTTGATCTTTGCCAACACCAGCGATGTTAAAGTCATCACCCATCTTATCCCAAGATGCGCTCTTCATGCTTTGAGTTGTTGTTTTTGTTACTTCAGCTCCATCTTTAGTGATAGATTCAGCAGTTGCTTCAGCATATGCTGCACGAATGTTTGCGGCGTCTGTAGCTTGGTTAGCTTTTTCTAATTGGCTTGTGAATACAGGAATCGCAATAGCAACTAATACAGCAATGATAGCAACAACGATTAGTAATTCAGCTAATGTAAAACCTTTTTTGTTTGATTTGTTCATTTCTTATTTTCTCCTTTTCGAGTATTACCCTCTGTAGTTATTATTCAATAAAAAAATGTAAAAATCAATGATAAATATAACTATATGTATAATATCGTATGCTAAAATAGGTATTAGTAGGAGAGATACTACTGTTTTTAGTTATGAACAAGAAAAATAAAGGATTTACTTTAACTGAAACATTATTGACAATAACTATCTTAGTTATCCTTTTTGCATTGGCTGTGCCTGGTATTTTTAGTGTTAAGAAGAATCTAAGGCAGATGGAATTGGATGATAAGGCAGAGATTATTTATACAGCTGTTCAAAATAGATTGAGTGAATTATATACAAGTGGTTTAAGTAATTACTATGATCCCTTTGATAATGGTTCTAGTATAAAGCATTTAGGAAAGACACCAGGAGATTATGATGCTAGTGTAAGTGGTGATACTATGAATGATAATAGTGTTTATTATTTTACTAGTAATGATGTAGCTAGTTTGAATAAGTTGTTAGGTGATAATACTATAGATCCATCTTTAACTGGTCAATTTGTTGTTGAATATATGCCTTATGCAAAGTATGAAACTGGTGAGATTCCTCAATTGACTGTTCCTTTTGTTTATGCCGTTTATTATACAGAAGCTAAGGATAGCAGTTATGAGAACTGTGCTAATAACTATAGTAGCTCTGGTCGATACTTAAATATATTGCGTTTAAAACAAAATCGTTTAAAAGATGGGGCTCGTATTGGTTATTACGGAGGCAGCACACCAGGTTCTGGTAGTATTACAAAGATTTCATCTATTAATGATGTAACTATTTATTCAAATGAAGAGATTAATAGAGCTGTTGTAAAGGGAAGAATTGGCATTGGTGTTGATGAAACAAAGAGTACTTTTGAATTCGTTTTTAAAGACCAACACGGTCATTCTTCTATGTATGTATATGATGTTGGGATTAAGAAACTATATCAAGTTGATAGTGCTGGTAAAAAGACTTTAGCAAGAACTGATGTTACAAATGCTGTTGTTATTGGTAGCAACTATACTTTTAATTTTGTTTTAGATGATTTATCTAATGATAATACAAGATTTAAGAATGTTTTTCCTGAATTAAATCCTGGAGATGATATTACTTTAACAGCTTCTATTAAGAGTGATGAAGGTACTGTTATTAATGATACTAGATCTACTATTGGCAATAGTATTTATGCTTATGTAAAACCTGAAGATAAGAATAAATATGTTGGTTATGAAAAGAATACTGCTTATATATCTAATGGTCGTCATTTAAGAAACTTGGATAGTGATAGTAAAGTAATAGATGATTATTCAAAAGTATTATTATTAAACGATATTGATTTTAGTGGAAATGGTGATTTCTATAAAAAATATATTGATTCTTATATTGATGGTTATATAGATGTTAATGTTGTTGCTGGAAGTGGTAGTGTTTATGCTAAGAGCGTTCCTTTGTTTAAAGGAATTCTTAATGATAATCTAAATACTTTAGATGGAAATGGCTTTACTATTAAGGAATTAGCTACAAGAAATGCTTTATTTAGTATTGTAAATAAGAATTTAATTATTTCTAATCTTGTTCTTACTGGTGAGAAAGTATATGGAAATAATTTTGCAGGTGGTTTAATTAATACTATCAACAATAGTTCTAATGTTACTATCAAGAATTGTAAGATTTATTTGGTTAGTGGTTCCGATATACCTACATCTATTGATTCTAATGATTATTTAGAAGCTTTAAGATGGATATATGCTAAGACTTCTGGTGGCTTTGTAGGATTAAATAATGGTAATTTGAAGCTTGAATCTTCATTTGTAGCTACTAATATTGGTTTAAGTACCTCTGATGCAACAACTGGTGGCTTGGTAGGATTGAATAATGGCAATTTAACTATCGATAAATCATACACTGATTGTTATTTATATGGTAATAATGTTGGTGGTCTAATCGGAAACAATGAAGGTATAGTTGATATCAGTAATACATATACTGCTGGCTTTATTGGTACAGATGGAAATATAAATGCTCAATTAGCTGGTTTTGTACCAAGTAAAGTTAGAAATATTTCTAATTCTTATACTGTTGTTTTTAAAGGACAATTAGATTCAAATAGAAATATAAATGGTTTCTATGGTATTGATTTGAATAGTTCTTTTAGTGATTTATCTAAGTATTATGCAACCGTAGAAAGCTATGATAACTTATCTAAAGTTTATTATTCTAAAGAAGGTAGTACCACTGAGTATACTAAGGGAAGTCCATATAATGAAAAATCATCTGATTTAGGTGATGCTTTTGATTCTGTTGGAAAATCAAATCCATATAAACTAATGGGTATTTCTTTAACTTCTTATAATAATCATAAATTAAAGGGGATGGATCACTATGGCGACTGGGGAGCTACTTTTGCTCGTGGTTCTTTAGTATATTATGAACAATATAATGATGGTTCTTATGGTTTTGATGGTGGCAATGTAGATTTATCGTTAACTTCAAATATGGAAATCATTGGTGATGGTTATGGCGTTGTCTTTAAGAAAGAGGATATCAATGCTGGTGGCTCTTTTACAGTAGATGGAAGTGTGACAAGTTTCTCAGATACTTCAAAATTTGAAGTTATTAAAAATGGTATTGCTTATGTTATTTATCCTTTAAATAGAGATAAGATTAATCCTGATAATGCAATTAATGGATTCTATCAAAAGTGCGAAATAGTTGATGAAGGTGGAACAGAGGCAGATAAGAAAACTTTCTATTTTAATCCTCATTTTGCGCGTAGTGTAATTGATAGCGAAAATAAACCTTCATTGCCTTCAATCGTATGTATTAGATCTCCTCGTCATTTGAATAATTTGTCTGAATTCTATAGCGATTACAATTTAGGTGATAATGTTGTATATAATCAAGAAAGAAAAATGGATTTTGCTTCTTATAATTGGTCCGTTTATGGGAAAAATGGTACTTCTATTAATGTTCAAAAACCAATAGGGGAAAATGAAACAAATGCTTTTGTAGGTACATATAATGGTAATTCTTACGAGATTAACAATGTCAATTTTCATACTATTGATGGCTCTTACGTTGGCTTGTTTGGCTATAACAAAGGAAAAATTAAAAATGTTGTGGTTGCCACTCAGTATAAGATTGGCTCAACTTCATATAATGTTACTAGAACAGAACCTGTAAGTGCTAACCAAACTGCCTATTTTGGTGTTCTTGTTGGTTACAATGAAAAGGGTGGCGTAATTGACAATTGTGCAACTGCTGGCTATTATTTATCAGGTAAAGATGGTAAGATATATGGCTACCGTAATTCAGAAGTTTATGTTGGTGGCTTAGTAGGCTTTAATGTTGGTGCGATTACCAACAGTGCTGCAGATCTTCCTAGACTAAGTTTAGTAATGAATTCCGCTACATGTTATGCTGGATCTTTTGTTGGCTATAATGAGGGTGCAATTGATAATTCATATGGTATTTCATTGATAGAAAGTAATGCATCAGATGGCGATACAAAGATTGCAGGATTTGCAGGTTATAATACAAGTGTTATTAATAATTCTTATTGTGCGACTACTTTAATTTCGGCTGGTAATGGTTCTAAGACTTATAGTTTTACTCCAAATGAAGGTGGAGGTTCGGTGAAGAACTCTTATTATCTAAATGGTGGTAGTTATTTATATCTTGATAACTTATATTCATACGATGGTAATATCGCAGTATCTAGTGGCAAAAATAAGATTTATAAAGAATTAGTGGCTTTAAAAGGAAATGATTACACTATTTCAAAGTACCATGATTTAACTACTGGATTGGATGCAAGCGAAACTGAGTATCCTTATAAAGCTGTAGTTAAGAATAATGAAGGTGAATTGGTTCACTATGGAGAATGGCAAGTAAAACCTAAATTAGGTGTTGCTGGTGTTTTCTATTGGGAAAAAGAAGTAGATGGCCAAAATGATGGCTATAAGATAACTTATATTGGTACTGCTTATGATAAATTAGCATATAGTTCAAATTTATGTGTTGAGCATGATGATGGTGGTAGAATTTCTGAATATGGCTATGGATATTACTATGGTGCTGATGAAAATGTTAGTAATGAGAAGATTACTTTTACTAATCTTGCTACTTCAGGTAATACTTTTAATACTGATGTTAAACAAGAATTAGAACGTCAAATGCCTCATATTCAATTCTTCCCTTATACAACCAGAACAGATACAGGTAGCGATTATATTTATTTGGATGATGATTCTCCAAATGGAAATATCACCTTGACATTAGACAATCAAACCAAGTCTTACTCTTTTGATATTTCACCATTCTTTGCGAATGCTATTTACTTCGATACAGAACTTACAACAAGTGAAACAAGTGCACAAAAATATCTAAATAGCAATCTAGGCAAGAGTGATAATGCTTATGAGATTAGAAGTGCACAACAACTTCAATATTTGAATTGGAATTATGTAGGAAAGAATACTAATACATATGGAACTATGGATAATAGATCACAGTTCACTTATTTAATGTATTCCAAAAACCAAGGAATTAACGTACAAAGCGCTGATGATTCTAATAATACTAGTAAGTATTTTGCGTTTGTTCAATCGCACGACATTAATGCTCAAAAGTCTGGTAATTTCTTCCCAATTGCTGGACAAGCTAATTCAAATAAATCTTATAATTCTTATGAAGTTGACTTAGCTAACTGGTTTGGTGGTTCTTATGATGGACAAAGTTACAAGATTCAAGAAATACAAATTGATTCTAATTGTTTTACTGTTGGCCTATTTGGTGTTACTTGTGGAGCTGAATTAAAGAATATTATCTTATATAGTTCTAATGGAGCTATCATTCAAAGAAAAACAACGGAAAATGATGAAGCTGGAGCTTACGCTCTTGGTGGGTTAGCTGGTGTAGCTTACGATTACAACAATCCAAAAGGCTATTCTATTTCTAATTGTTCGATTGCTGGTTATACAATTGCTGATAATAGCAAGAACCAACAATATGTAGGTGAAGCTAATGTTGGTGGTCTTGTAGGTATTTCAAAAATAAAGATCGATAGCTGTTCTTCTGTTGTTGACATCCAAATCAATTGCACTCATACTAAAAACGGTTCATTTAATAAAGCAGAGTGGGACAACTATGTTCGTGTTGGTGGCATTTCTGGTGCTGGTCTTTCTGATATTAATAATTCTAAACTAGGTGGAATCTTTAATTCATATACTGGTGGCACGATTACGGTTGGCGAGGAAACTTTAGATGAATCATATTATGGTGGTACTAAGATTCCAATTAACTCAAGTAGTGGTACTGCAAATAAAAATGATAGTACTAATATATATTTAGCTGGTATTACAGGCAGTGGTTTCTGCATGAATTTTAGTAATATCACTGGTGTTGAATCAATAGATCCAAGTGATATTGAAATCGAAAATTGTTATACATATATGACATTCCCTTCTATGAAAGGAACCATTAGAAGTATAACGATGTTTGGTAGTATTGCGGATAGATATGGAAATAGTAATGAGGGTAAGAAAGCTTATATTAAAAATTGTTACTATTTAGATAGAAGTGCTGATTTTGATACCTCAGAATTACCTAAATTTATTGTTAATGATGGTGGTGCAACTACAGCCGTAAATAAACTTATGACTCCTGATTTAAAAGAATCAATGTTGCTAGGTAGTACTAGATGGTTATATGTAATGCATAAAAATAATTATAATGGCGATGAAAACATTAGTTATAATAATACAATTTTTTCAAAAAAATATAGTGATTTGTCTGATGCTAATATGAGTGCCTTATTAGGTAATTCATTTAAGCCTGTAACAATAAAAGATGATAGCGGAGTATCAATTGATGGTAAATATTCTTTCTCAGCAGGTAATAGTTCATTATCAGGCAAGAATTATCCTTTCCCAACTGTAATCACACAAAAGGATAATGATACAACCGTTAATGTGCACTATGGTTCATGGCCTTTAGAAAGTGCTTATTTTGTAAACGGTAATGACACTATCGATATTTTTGATGATATGGATTTAGATACTTATGCTTATAAAGAATTCGTACTAATGAAGGGTACAAGCAACAGTGATTTAATTGACTTAAAATTTGAAGTTAAGGATACAGCTTATGCTGAGTTAGTAAAAATCGATGGTACAAATTATTTTACTAAAGATAGTGATGGAAATTACCGTATTAAGGTTAAAGCTTTAAAGACAGGTTCTACTGATATTGAAGCTAAATGGAAAGATGAAAACAATGTAGAATTTACTACAGACTTTAACTTGGTTATAACGGCTGATTTAGATATAGAAGTAAGTCCTAATGTGATTTATATCAATAAAGGTAAGGCTGATGCTTATTTGCTTGGTTATGCTGCTGATAGAAATTATATAGATGTTAAATCAACTGTTAAAAAGGTTTCTTATTCTAAAAATGTTACTTGGAATTTTGTTTCTTCAAAAGTAGGTGCAGATGAAGAATATGATGCTTTAGATATTAACAAGATTGCTAATGAAATAACTATAAAATCTAATGGTTATAATGGTTATGTTGCAGTTACTGCTACATATGATTATCATGGAAATGTTTATACTGTTAACACAAATATAAATGTATTAAATAGTTATACTATTGGTTTGCATGGAAATAATGAATATGAAGAAGTTTATATCAAAGATGATGGGTCTTATGAATTAAGTAACCCTAGTTATGGCGATACTACTGGACCAAAGAATCCTGATAGCAAGTATTTCATTTATGAAAGAAATGATGAAAATGGTTTAAATAATTTAATACAAAATATTGATTTAAATAACATTACTTTATCACCATTAGAAGGTGCCAGTGATGAAATCAAAGACATAATTAACAGTAATAAAGTTCAAATTGAATTATCTAATGATATTAATATAAACAGTATTACAAATAATGATTATAATTCACGTGCTATAACATTAACTTACAGAGGTGTTATTAGTCCTTTTGATTGCAATTTAACTTTAAATCTAAGTAATAACGGCAACGAATATTCATTAACTGTGCCAGTTACCGTAAATGTTATTCCTTATACATTGACATTAGATGCTAATGGTGGCGATTTTGATGGAAAAGATCATATATCAATTAATTTAGCCGGTACTGATCCTATAGAGTTAAGTACTTATATTCCAACAAGAATTGGATATCATTTTGCTGGTTGGACTTTAAATGGTACTGACTATACTTCAAACACATATCCTGTTACAGGATCAAATGATGATGTAACATTAGTTGCTAAATGGGTTGCTAAACAAGGCTATATAAGATTTGATAATAATCTTTTAGATTCTTATAACAAAATAGAAGATGTTTTATGTACTTATAACGCCAACAAGGTAAATATTCCTGAATTTACTTATGATTCGCAAATATTGAATGGTTTCATTGATAATAATGGTAATTTAATTATAGATTCAACAGGTAATGTACTTAAAAAAGATTTATTTAACCAATATCTATTAGAAAATACAATCGATAATTCTAAAAAGATAGTATTAAAAGCTAGTCTAACGGATGGTGTAAAATTAATTTTACAAGCAAAGGGAATCGATTCAAGAAGCATTTTATATGATAAAAACACCATGTTAAATGCTGGTGATTCAATTGATTTAAAATCAATATGGGAAACTGATACTTATAGATTTGCTGGTTATATAGGTAGTACATCTAAAGATTTAATTATTGATTCAAAAGGTATATTTAAAAAAGATCTTCAATTAAATAATGATGTAGAGTTAACTGCTGTTTTCTATAAAACAGGTTTTAAGAAAGTTGAAAGTTTTACTAATAACAAAGAATATTTAATCGTTTCAAATGACAAGTCAATGTCTAATACAAACTTAAGTGGAGTTGATATTGATATTACAACAGCAAAAGATGTATATAATAAAACATTTATCTTAAACGATGATGCTTATTTAGTATGGAAGTATGATAACGGTTCTTTAGTTTCAGGTACAAATTCTAGTAATTCTTTATACGCAAGCTATTGGTTATACTGGGGATCTTATTATTATGATTTAAATATTAATAATAATAATAATCAATCATGGTCATATGAAAATGGTGGTTTGTATACTAATTACACATATGTATTGAGTAAAGACTTATATGTTTATTTAGATGTTGCTGACAATAAATTTAAATGTGATAACAATTCTAATAACAAAGGTATTGAAATATACGAAAAATCTGATGAAATAGTTGTAGATTATTATCAAACAACAACTTCGGAAGGAGGCAGTTAATGAAAACTATTAATAAGAAATTAAATAGTCAATCAGGTGTTACCATTCTGTTTGCGATGTTGTTATTCTTAGTTGCTACTGTAGTTTCTTTAGTAATTATAGTAGCAGTTACATCGAGTGTTAATAGAGAGTCTTCTTTTAAAGAATCAGTTCAAAGAAATATAGAATTAGATTCTGCCGTTTTAATGATAAAAAATTTTACTGATAAAAAAAGTGAATATACTTTTGTTGGGGAGGAAGGCAACTATTATTATCAATTTACTGGAACAGAAAATGAGCTTGAAAAAGTTATCATAGAAATATCTAAACGTGTTATTAACAATACTCAAACGAATAACACTGGCAGTTTCTCCATTTCAGGTGATAATTTATCTAATATTGATTGTGATTATAAAATAGATTTTAATAGTGGTTCATCTCCATTTGTGATTTTAACTTTTAGTATTAAAGACGGTGCTAATACTGTTATCTCTAAAATATATAGTAAATATACTTTTGTCCTAAATGGTAAGACAGTACATTGGAACTATGAAAGATCGACTGTTAGAGGAGCATACTAATATGAAAAAGATATTTAATAATCGTGGTGAAACATTAATAGAAGTATTGGTTTCTTTATTGATAGTTGCTTTATGTATTCTTATGCTACAAGGCAGTATTGTTACTGCAGCTAAAATAAATAAAAAAAGTAATAAACATATTGAACCATTTCGTATTACGGAATCTGAAGATACAGGTAAGAACGTAATGATAAACGGCAATGATTCTGGTGTAAAAATATATAATACAAAGGAAGGCTATTACTATTATGAATAAAAGTAAAGGTTTTTCTTTAATTGAATTATTAGCTGCAATATTAATATTAAGTTTGGTTAGTGGTGGATTAGTTACAGGAGTAATGCTTTCTAACAAACAATATAAGAGTTCTATTAGACAATCCGAAGCTAGTGAACTATATAACACCATTAGTTCTTTATTGAATTATGAACTTAAATTAACTAACGAGGTCAAATTAGATGGCGATAAGTTAGTTGCGTTTAAAAGTATTTCGTATCAAATTGATGAGTCTAGCTTATGTAATATCTATGTTTTATATGAAAGTGGTTATCCTGCAGGCGATAGTTATGGCAGAATAGCTTTTGGTAATAATGACAAAAAGAATTATCTTTTAGGCAATGCTGCTTATACAAACGGACTAGGTGCTAAGTTAAATATTACTTATAGTGAAACTAACAAAATGTTTATGGTTGATCTAGATATAGGCTATGATACTAAGTCGGTTATCCATCAAACATTTAATGTTAGAGCTTTAAATAGGGTACATGTAAATGTTAAATAAAAAAGGAAGTATAAACGTATTAGAATTAGTTATCTTAATAGCATTAGGAATAGAACTTATCCTAATTCTTTGTAATGGCTTTGGATGGCTAGGTAATAAGGTAAATAAGGGAAGTGATGCCTTTACCTTAAATACATGTGAAAGTGTTACAAAGGTAAATAGTTCTAATGGAGTTGATTGTCCTGTTAATGATTGTGCTAAGGGTGATTTATGTACTCATAAAGTTGGTGACTATTATATTGGCTATTATGATAATGTAAAGAATACTATAGTTGGATATAAAGTATCAGGATATAACTATGAAGACAATCCTGTAATTGATGACAGGGTATTTAATGGTAATGCGAATACTATGATAATAAAGGTTACTTGTGGTAATGGCAACATTACATATGAATGGGTGAAGGGTAAATGATAAGTATATATGAGACAAAATTTATACTGATATATTGTATTGTGGTTTGTTTTATTTTAGGTAGTGTCTTTGGATCGTTTCTAAATTGCGTAGCTGATAGAATATATCATAATATTCCTTGGTGGAAGGGAAGAAGTGTTTGTGATAATTGTGGACATAAATTAGAAATCCTTGATTTATTTCCAGTATTTTCATATTTAATACTTGGTGGCAAATGTCGTTATTGTGGTAAGAAAGTATCTAAGAAATACTTCTTTAGTGAGCTATTATTAGGGATTATCTTTGTAATATATTTGTTAATTCATGGTGTTATAGATTTATTACTACTTCGTGATTTAGGACTAATATGTATTCTATATGGACTATCATTATGTGACTTAAATAATTATGAAATACCTGATGGCTTTATTATTTTAGGGATTGTATGGTGGTTATTATTTTACTTAATTGGTTATGGTGATTTGATTAATAGTCTACTTGGTGGCTTTGTGATAGGTGGTATGTTGTTAGGATTAAGTTTAGTTATGGACAAGATACTAAAGAAAGAGTCGTTGGGTGGCGGTGATATTAAATTATTCTTCATGGTTGGGTTATATTTTGGCCTAATTTTGAACTTTTTCAATTTAATTTTATCCTGCTTTATAGGTATAATATTTGTGATTGTAAGAAAAAGTTCAATGATTCCCTTTGGACCAAGTATTGCGATATCAACTTTCATTTGTTTATTATATGGGACAGAATTTGTGACATGGTATCTGTCTTTATTAGGATTATAGGAGGTACTATATGAGAAAAGATCTACTAGGTGTAGATATCGGATCTAAAGAAATAAAACTAGTTACAAAAGATAAATTCGTTATATCTCAAACACCTGATAATTGTGTTGAAGGTGATGAATTGATTGCCTTTGATGGTATGGCTGATTTATTAAAGAATTTAGTTAAAGAAAATGGAATTAAAACCAAAAATGCTTGTATCGTGCTTCCGGATTCTTTAGTATATATCGATAGAATAAAGATGCCTTATATGAATACTAAACAATTAGAAGTTAATTTACCTTATGAATTTAAGGATGTTGTTGGTAAAAATAAAGATGATTATATCTATGATTATGCTTATGTAAATACTATCTATGA
Organism: uncultured Solobacterium sp.; assembly: GCA_900546285.1. Lineage (GTDB taxonomy): Bacteria > Bacillota_I > Bacilli_A > Erysipelotrichales > Erysipelotrichaceae > Colivicinus. Next base: position 58,308 of record URCJ01000003.1, read on the forward strand.
TAGTGAAAATAAGCCTGTTGAATTAGAACTAGTAATTAGTTGTGTTAGAAAAGATATTATCGAAAAGTATACTGATATGTTTAAAAAAGCTGGCATGAGACTTGTTAAGGCTATGCCTCGTCAAGTAGCTATCTCAAATATGCTTATCAACAATAATATCTTAGATAATATCGCTCTTGTAGATATTGGCTATAACTTTACAAGAATTGACTTCTTTAAAGATGGCTTATATGATGTTACTAGAATTCTTGAAAATGGTATTAAAGATATGAATAAGATGGCAAGTGATAAGTTCTATTGTGATAGTCATATTTCATTACGCTATTTAAAAGACAACAAAGACGATATTTTAAATAGCGAATTATTTAATAACTTTTATGAAGATTTAGTTTTAAAAATCAATCGAGCTATTAATTACTATAGTTATTCTAATCAATCTAATACTTTAAATAATTTATATCTATATGGTGGTGGTGTTCACTATGAACAATTAAATAATGTATTAAAGAAAGAATTAAATATTGCTTGTATGGACTTGAATGCTTTATTAGATGTAAATAATGATACTTTTACTTGTTTGGGGGTAATTGAAGATGTCAAATAAACTAAGTAATTATCCAAAAAAGAAAAATATTAACTTCGTAGTTGATAATACCGAAAAATACAACAAGATATCAATTCTTTGTTTTGTGGTCTTTATGATTTTTTTGGTATTTTTTACCAAGTTTGCGGTAATCGATACATTAAGCGCAGTCAACAAACTAGAAAGTAACTACAATTCGGTTTTAAGTCAAATCGAAGCTTATAATGCCAAGATGAGCGATTATGATGAAGTAGAAGCTAGATATAACGATTTAGTAGGTGATTTTTTAACACAAGATGAACAATTAAGTTCTTCAAGATCACAAATAATCGACATGATAAAAAAAGACATTGGCTTTGAACATGTAGAAAACTATACAATTGATGGTCAAACTATTATCGTTTATACAACAGCTATGACTATTAAGGATGTAACAAATATATTAAATGTGCTTCAAGATGATCCAAATGTATCCTTCGCTACATGCAAGAGTACTATCTATGATAAGAATGATGAATCATTGGTACATGGTGAATTTGAGATTATCTATAATACGATTGGAGGTAACAAGTAATGTTGAAGTATAAATTTTCTAATCGTGAAATTATCTTACTATTAATAGCTGTAATGTTAGGCTTGGGTTTAGTATATTATTCTGTTATCTTAAAATCATATAACGAGAATGTAGCTAAATACGATACAGCTAATCTAGAAACGGAATTAGCTATTAGTGATTCAAAACTTGCTAAATATCAAGACATGAAAAATTATATTGAACAATATGAAGATGTTTATGTAGGAAGCGTAGTATCTTATGACAACATTGTTAATTTGTTTTATAACTTCTCAGATGTTTTAGATGGTAAGGTAAAAGGTATTAACATTACTGTTGGTGACCCAATTGAACTTGAGACTATCGTAAGAAGAGATGTTACTATTTCTTTTATTGCGAACAATTATGAAATTGTAAATAATATTCTTTCTAATTTTGAAGACTCAAAGTATCGTGTAATCATCAATAAAGTTCAAGTTAGTTCCAAGGAAGATGGATACAACTTAAATAATAGTGGCGAAGTAAACGCCTCTATTGTCTTGACTTTCTTTGAAACTACTAAGGATGCTAAGTATAACTATGGCTTAGTAAGTCAGGGACAATAATGATTTATATTATTTATGGAAACGATTCTTATTTAATTGATTCTAAGATAAAGGAAATTATTAATCAAAATAAGGATGGCGATGTAATTAAAGTAGATGGAAGTTCCAAGACTTTCTCATATTATGATGTATTAGATTCTATAAACTCTGTAGGCTTGTTTTCTAACAAGTCTTTAGTGCTTTTTAAAGATCCACCTCTATTAAAGAAAAAAGTAGATGATAAGGGAGCTGAGGAATTACTTGCATATTGTAAGAAACCAATATATGAGAATACTTTAATCTTCTATACCTATGACAACGACTTTAAGAAAGTCTTAAAAGCTTTTAAAGATATTAGTTCCAATGCCGATGTCTATGACCTAAAAGTAGATCCTAAGAATTTCTACAATATGTGTATTGAAGTTGCTAAGAAGTATACGGTGAGACTTAATAGGTCGTGTTTTGATATTGTTTATAAGGCTTGTAATAATTCCTTATCTTTATTTAAACAAAACATGGATATCCTAGACCTGTATCCTGAAAAAATTGATGAAGATGTCGTTAATAACTTGTTAATATCAAGTAATGAAGAAAATGTCTTTAATTTAATTAATGCCTTAACTAATAAGAAAGTATCTGATTCTATCTATTATGCTAGAAGAATATTGGCCAATGATTCTAATATCAATGGCTTGATTGCTTTGTTGGCAAATCAACTTAGATTTTTATATCAGGTATCTTATTATAGTGATGACCCTTATGGTGCTAGTGATATCTTAGGGTGTAAATCACCATATCGAATTACTAAGGCCTTAGAAACACTTAGGACCTTAAAGAGTAAAGATATTATGTCAATGTTAGATCGATTAGCTGTTTTGGATTTAAATAGTAAACAAAATAGTGATATTGACGATACTTTAAAGCTAGAACTATTTATAGTAGAATTATTGAAATGAGAAGAGTAGAATTATTAGCGCCTTGTGGCAATTTTGATTGTCTTAAGGCTGCGGTAAATTATGGAGCTGATGCGGTGTACCTTGGTGGTACATCTTTTTCAGCAAGAGCCTTTGCGAATAATTTCAATCACGAAGAACTTGTTGAAGCTGTTAAATACTGTCATTTAAGAGGAGTTAAAGTTTATATGACTATTAATACTCTTTTTAATGAAAACGAGCTAGAAATGGCCTTAAATGAGGCAAGATTTGCATATGAACATAATGTTGATGCCTTGATTGTCCAAGATTTAGGCTTAATTTATCGAATCAGACAAGAAATGCCTGACTTTGATTTGCATGCCTCAACCCAGATGCATATTCATAATATTGCAGGAATTAATGTATGTAAAAAATTAGGCTTTAAGAAAGTGGTTATCGCCAGAGAAAGTAGTTTGGATTTTATTAAAGAAGCTTGTAAACAAGATATTCCTATTGAAACCTTTATCCATGGTGCCATCTGTGTATCTTATTCAGGCCAATGTCTAATGTCTAGTGCTACTAAAAATAGAAGCGCTAACAAGGGTGCGTGCGCCCAGTGTTGTAGACTAAGATATGGTCTTTACGAAAATAACAAGAGAGTTCCTACAGATACTGATTATCTATTAAGCCCTAAGGACATGTCTTTATTAAGTGATATTCCAAGTTTGATTGAAGCTGGTGTTTCATCTTTTAAAATTGAAGGAAGAATGAAATCTAGTGCCTATGTAGGCCTTGTAACTTTCTTATATCGAAAAGCAATCGACTCATATTATAGAGGTGAGAAATTCAGCTTATCACAAAAAGAATACAATGAACTATTATCTGTTTTTAACAGAGGCTTTACTGATTCTTATTTAAAAGATAATAACGTGGATATCTTCTCTAACTTTAGACCTAATCATATGGGCAAGGAAATAGGCAAGGTCATCGATTATCGTGATGGTCATTGTTTAATTAGATTATTTGATAATATCAATCAATTCGATGGTATTCGTATTATTTCCAAAAAAGGTGATACCGGTAAGATTTTAAATACTTTAACCGTTAATAAAAAGATGGTGTCTAAGGCCTATAAGAATGAAATTATATCAGTCAAGGTAGATAGTCCAGTTTTAAAGGGTGATATGGTAGTAAGAACCCTAGATTATAATCTAGAAAATAGAATCAATGATTATGAATTAAAGAGAAGACCAATCGATATTAAGATTAAATTTAAGCCTGATGAAGATATTGAAATATATGCTAAATTAGGTGAATTAGAATATAAAGAAATAGTTAATGAAAGACCACAAGAGGCTCTGAAAGCTCCTATATCTTTATCTGATTTAGAAAATGTTTTCTCTAAGATGGATAATAGTCCTTTTGTTATTAACAAATTTAGTGGTGAAGTAGGCAATTCTTTTATGCCTAAGTCATTATTAAACAATATACGTAGAAACTTTTATGAACATTTTGAAGAATATATCTTAAATAGTTTTAAGAGAAGTGCTAATCCTTTTATGTTAGATAATAATATTAAAGCTGATATTAATACAATGGATATCACTATCAACGAAGATAAATTAAAAGTAATTAATCCAGAATGTGATTATACAAGTGGAATCATCTGTGATCTAGGTGGTTTTGATAAACTTGTTGAAGATAAAACGATTGTTGGTTACTACACACTAAATGTAATGAACTCATATGCCTATGAACTAGTTAAAAAACTAGGATGTGATATCGTTGTTCTTTCTAGTGAAATAAAGAATGTAGATGACTTGATTAATAATTATATAAAGAGAAATGGAATGATTAATCCATATGTGGTAAATGGTAAAAGAACACTTATGTATCTTAAGAGAAATCCATTTATCAAGTATAGCGATAATAATAAACTAGTTATTAGTGATGGAACTAATTTATATGATGTTCATATAAACGATGTGACAAGAATTATAGAAAGAAATCTACATTCAAATGATTTTAAAAATGTACATAAATGCAATATTGAGAGGTGATTATGTTACTAGGCTATTTTAAGAAAACCTTACAAGATAAAGATTTGATGAAACAATGTTTAACCATTGCGATTCCTTTGATGCTTCAACAATTGATTGTTGCTAGTGTCAATCTAATCGATAATTTGATGGTAGGTGAGTTAGGAGATGTGGCTGTTAGTGCTGTTAGTAGTGCTAATAGATACTATTCAATAGCCCAAATGGCAATTAATGCCATCGTTGTTTCTAGTATCATCTTCTTATCTCAATATAATGGGGCGGATGATAGAGAACATATGAGACAATCATTTAGATTTTCAATTATTTCATCATACCTATTTGTCTTTATCTTCTTTTTCTTTGCCTTATTTAAATCAGATTTTATTATTAAATTTATTATTAACGATAAAGATATTATTCAAAGTGGTAGTGACTATCTAAAGATTGCTTGTTTCTCATACCTACCACTTGGTTTATCATTTCCAATATCTAATGCGATGAGATCAACTGGTGATACCAAAAGACCATTATTTGTATCGATGATTTCGGTTGTCTTGAATATTTTCTTTGACTATTGTTTAATTTTTGGGCATTTTGGGCTCGAACCTCTAGGTGTCAAAGGTGCAGCCATTGCGACCATTATTGTACGTTTTATAGAAATGTTTATCTACTTATTATGTATTAAAAAAGGTGAATATCATTTTAAGACTAGAATAAATGATATATTTAGAATTGAAAAAGATTTAATTGGTAAGATTATTGTCAAGGCTATACCACTTCTTATTAATGAATTATTATGGAGTATAGGCATGACAACTACAATCAAATTCTACTCATATAGAGGTGCTGTTGTGAATACTGCATATTCAATAAGTGCTACAGTTGCTGATTTATTCTTTATCTTGTTTGCAGGCATGGCAAGTGCTACTACGGTTATTGTGGGTACAAAACTAGGTGCTAATAAGATAGAAGAAGCTAAGGATAGTGCCTATAAACTATTATGCTTCTCGGTTTATTTATCTTTAATTATCGCTGTATTGATGAGTAGTTTTACTTTAATGGTTCCATATCTTTATAGTAAGGTATCTAAGGAATCACTTGATTTGGCAAATCAATTCTTGATTGTCATGTCAATCTTTTTTATCCTATATATGTTTAATACACAGACTTATTTCATTTTAAGAACCGGTGGTGATACAAGAAATACCATGTTTATGGACTCGGGTTTTATGTGGGCCTTCAATATTCCACTTGTTTATATTCTTGCCTATCATACAAGTATTCCTGTCTTATATGTTTATGCAATAGGACAATCAACTGATATCTTAAAATCAATCATTGCCTATAGAATGATTAGAAAAGAAAAGTGGGCAAGAAACCTAACACTGGCTGATGCATGATATAATTATTTATTAGGAGATAACTAATGTTTTTAAAACGAATAGAATTACAAGGATTTAAATCTTTTGCGGATAGGGTAGTCATCAACTTTGATAATTCAGTCACTGGTATTGTAGGACCAAATGGCTGTGGTAAGTCAAATATCTCTGATGCGATAAGATGGGTATTAGGTGAACAAAGCGTTAAGTCACTTCGTGGTGATAAGATGACTGATGTTATTTTTGCCGGATCAGAGACAAGAAAGGCTGTTAATATGGCTGAAGTTACCCTAGTTTTTGATAATACTAGTAGGGTACTTAATTCGGATAGTGATGAAATAGAAGTAACCAGAAGAATTTATAATACGGAACAAGATGCTGAATATTTAATCAATAGAAATAAGGTTAGATTAAAAGATGTCCATGATTTAATCATCGACTCAGGTTTGGGTAAAGATTCATTATCAATCATCACCCAGGGTAATGTCGTCGGTTTTGCGGATGCTAAGCCATATGATAGACGTGCTATTTTTGAAGAAGCAGCTGGTGTTTCTAAATATAAGAAAAGAAAACTAGAATCGATCGCAAGACTTGAAAGGACAAAGGATAACTTAGAGAAGGCTTCTAATATCTTGGATGAGCTTGAAAGACAGGTTGGTCCTTTAAAAAGACAGGCTAGAAAAGCTGAGATTTATAGAGAAAAGAAACAAAGACTTGAGCAGATTGAAACTGCTGTTTTAGTCGATGAGATTAATCTATTTAATAAGAAAAAAGAAGAAGTTGATAAGGCTTTATTTGATTTACAATCTTCTGTTGCCTTGAATGATACAAGCATTCAAGTGAGTGAAAATAATAATCTTTCTAATAAACAAGAATTAAAGAATTATGATAAGGAATTAAATAGTATTCAAGAGAGATTAGTTAATACCATCAATGAGATTCAAAAGTTAGAAAAGAGAAAGGTAGAACTTGATGAAAAGCGTAAGTATGCGATTGAAATGGGTTCTAGTGAAGAGAAGATTAGACAAATGAAGTCTTTGTTGGATGAGGCTGAATTTGAATATAAGGATAGAGTCAATCGTTTAAGTACACTAAATACGGAACTTAACTTATTAAATGAGAACTTAGGTGAATTAGCTAATCAATTGGCTGATATTTCTTTAAAGAAAGAAGAAGCTAATGGCATTGTCTTTAGACTAGAAAATAGAATTTCAATTCTGGAGAATATCATCAAAGATCCATTCTCTTCTAATGCCCAAAGTGGTGTTAAAGCTATCATGTCAAATATTCGTTCCTTCTATGGTGTATTAGGTGTTGTGGGTCAAGTAATTAAACCAGATGAGACTTATGAATATGCCTTATCTAGTGCTTTAGCTAACGCAACTTATAATATCATCACTAAAGATGAAGCAAGTGCTCGTAATTGTATTTCTTTCTTAAAGAAGAATAGAAGCGGTAGAGCAACTTTTCTTCCTATTAGTGTTTTAAGAGAACATCAAATCAAATATGAAGATGAAGTAATTTGTGATAATACTGAAGGGTTTATCGGCGTCATGGCTGACTTTGTTACTAATGAACCTGAATTTGATATTGTAAGAGAAAGTTTATTAGCTAATATTTTAGTATGTGATACTTTGGAAAATGCGAATAACTTAGCAGGTCTTTTAAAGTATCAATATAAGATTGTTACTCTTGATGGCGATGTGGTTCATAAGGGCGGTTATATGACTGGTGGTAAGGTTAAAAATGAAACTAGTATCATTACTGCTCAAAGCGAGCTTGAAAGAAGTAAGAGTGACTTATTATCTTTAAGAGCTAAGGCGGAACTTGCGAATAAAGAATATGAGAAGATTATTCTAAATAAGAATAAGACGGAAATGGAATTAACGGAGAAGCGTATTTCTATCGCTCAAATTGAACCTTTGGTTGATGTTAAAAGAACTAAGTATGAAAAATTAAAGAATGATTATGAATTAATTAATCCAAAGAATATTGAAAGTGATGAGACTTTTACTGATGAACTTGTTATTGAGCTTTCAAATGCTTATAAGTTAAGAGATGAATTATCTACTTCTTTAAAATTAAAAAGAGAAGAGAGAATGAAACTTTCTGCTGATATTGATCGTAAGGATCAACAACTTCGTCAATTAAGAAGACAATCAGAAGGTTCAAGAGATGAGATCTTAAAGATGTCTCAAGAGAAAGCTGTTTTAGATACAAAACTAGAGAATAATTTAAACAGACTTGCCAGTGAGTATCAAATGACCTATGAATATGCATTGGAACATTTGGATTATGAATTAACCGGTAATGAAAAAGAAGAGGTTGTAGAGCTTAGAAGTGGTATAGCATCTCTTGGTAATGTTAATATGTCAGCTCCTGAAGAGTTTGCAGAAGTAAATGGCAGATATGAGTTCTTAAAGAAGAATTATGATGATTTGATTAAGTCAAGAGATAAGATTCTAGATGCGATTGATGAGATGGATGAGATTATGAAGTCTCAGTTTAAGGAAACTTTTGATAAGATTAATTCTAATTTGAATGATACATTTAGAAACTTATTTGGTGGTGGTAAGGCATCATTAATTCTAGAGGATGAAGATGATATTTTAAATACAGGTATTGATATCGATGTTCAGCCTCCTGGTAAGTCGGTTAAGTCTATTAGGCTGTTCTCAGGTGGTGAGAAGACTTTGATTGCCTTGTGTGTATTGTTTACCATTATTAAGGTTAAACCAGCACCGTTAATTATTTTTGATGAGGTTGAGGCAGCACTTGACCAGGCTAATGTTGAAAGATTTGCGAAGTATGTTAAGAAGTTTGAAAATGTTTCACAGTTTTTAATCATTACACATCGTCCTGGTACGATGGCAGAGTGCGATACTTTATATGGTGTTACGATGCAACAGCGTGGTGTTTCTCAAATGCTTAAGGTTAAGTTGGTTGATGCCCTAGAGATGGCTGATAAAAGTGAAGTAGGAGAATAATTTATGGGATTTCTAGATTCTTTAAAACAAGCAATTACAGGTAAAAAGGATACTGGTAAGTATTTAAGTGGTTTTGCGAAGACTAATAATGCCCTTGGTAGAAAGCTTAAGTTTATTACAGAGAATAATACGAAGAATAAGGAAGACTTCGTTGAACAGTTGATGATTACTTTAATTGAGTCTGATATTGGTTATAAGACAAGTGAAGATATTTGTGATCGTTTCTTTAAGGAGACACAGGATTATCTTTATTTAAGACAAGAGGATGTTATGGATATCTTGTTAGAGACTTTTGATGATATCTATAATGAAAAAAAAGATAATGAGATCGTCTATAATGAAGATGGACCTACGGTTATTTTAATGGTTGGTGTTAATGGTTCTGGTAAGACTTCTACTTGTGCTAAATTAGCTAAGATGTATAAGGATCAAGGTAAGAAGGTATGTTTGGCTGCAGCTGATACTTTTAGAGCTGGAGCAATTGAACAATTAAGAGAATGGGCAAATAGATTGGATGTTGATTTTGTGGCTGGCAAGGAACAAGAAGATCCTAGTTCTGTACTAGTTAATGCATGTAGATATGCCAAAGAAAATAATATCGATATCTTGTTGTGTGATACAGCAGGAAGACTTCAAACAAAAGTTAATCTAATGGCTGAGTTAGCTAAGATGAGAAGAGTGGTTGGCAAGGAAATTCCTGGTGCTCCTCATAATGTTTGGATGGTCCTTGATGCCAATACTGGTCAAAATGGTATGAGTCAGGCTACTTTATTTAATGAGGTAACTGATTTAACGGGTATTATTCTTACAAAGATGGATGGTACAAGTAAGGGTGGTATTGTCATTGCGATTAAAAATGTCTTGGGTATTCCAGTAAGATTTATTACATTAGGTGAGACAGCGGATGATATCAAGCCATTTGATTTTGATTTATATTTGTATAGCATCATTGGAGATGGTGATGTTAGATAAGGTTGAAGGTAATCTTTTATTTGATTTCTATGGTTCTTTATTGACGGAGCATCAAAAAGAAGTTTTGGATGATTACTTTAATGATGATTTGTCTATGTCTGAATTAGCTGATGAATATGAGGTTTCTAAGAGTGCGATTTCTGATTTAATTAAAAGATGTTTAAATCAATTAGAGGAGTATGAAAATAAGCTTCATCTTATCAAACAAGCTAGGTCACTTGATGAATTAATTGATAAAATGGAAAAGGATGGTATTCCTTTAGAATATCTTAAAGAGCTTAAAAAGATAAACAGGGGGTAGAAAAATGTCAAAAGTTATCGCGGTAAATTCCGGTAGTTCTTCTTTAAAATTCCAATTGTTCCAAATGCCAGAGGAAGAGGTTTTAACTTCAGGTGTTGCGGAGAGAATTGGCCAAAAAATGGGTATTTTCACTATTAATGTAAATGGCGAAAAGATTAAGACTGATGTAGAGATTCCGGATCATAAGAAGGCTGTCGATTTATTACTTGAAGCTTTAGTTAAATATGGAATTGTTAAAGAATTAAGTGAAATTAAGGGTGCAGGACATAGAATTGTCCAAGGTGGTGCTTATTTCTCTGGTTCTGTTAAAGTAGATGAGGATGTTGTTAGTAAGGTTGATGAGCTTTGTGCCTTAGCTCCTTTACATAATCCTGCTCACTTAGTATGTTATAGAGCATTTAAGGAAGCATTACCTGAAATTGAACATGTATTCGTATTTGATACTGCTTTCCATCAAACAATGACTGAGGAGTCTTTCTTATATCCAGTGCCTTATGAATGGTATACAGATTATAAGGTAAGAAAGTATGGTGCTCATGGTACTTCTCATGAATTCGTTATGAAAAGAACTGCTGAATTAATGGGTAAGGATCCTAGTGAATTAAATATTCTTACTTGTCACTTGGGTAATGGTGCTTCTATTACTGCTATTAAGAATGGTAAGGTTGTTAATACTTCAATGGGTCTATCTCCTCTTGGCGGTATCATGATGGGTACAAGATGTGGCGATATTGATCCAACTGTTGTTTACTATATGGAAGAAAAGTTAGGTTGTACACCAGAAGAGATGGATACTTATTTGAATAAGAAGTCTGGTATGTTGGGTGTTTCTGGTATTTCAAGTGATGCAAGAGATATTCAAGCTGCTGTTGATGCTGGAAATCCTCGTGCAATTACAACTTATAACTTATATGTAAATAGAGCTGTTAATTTAATTGGCGGTTATTATATGCAACTAGGTCATGTTGACGCAATGAGTTTTACCGCAGGTCTTGGAGAACATGCAGTTGAAATTAGAGAAGGCATCTTAAAGGGCTTAGAAGAAGGTATGGGTGTTAAGATTGACTATGAATTAAATAGTAAGACTCATAGCGAGGCTAAGATTTCTTTACCTGATTCTAAGGTTGAAGTATTTGTAGTTCCTACTAATGAAGAATTGGTTATCGCTAGAGATACTGTTAGATTATTAGGTTTATAATGTATAAGGATTTTTTAGACAAATTAAAAGAGTATAAGAAAGTAAGCATTTATCGTCATCAAAGACCTGATGGCGATGCTGCTTTTTCGTCAATGGGCTTAAAGACTTTTATTGAGGATAACTTTGATGTTGAAGTTAAACTATGTGGTGTAGAAAAATATGAACGTTTAGATACAACCGAGGAAGTCTCTGATGAGTTTATTAAGGATAGTTTAGCTATTATTTTAGATGTATCAAGTCAAGATAGAATTGATGATTTAAGATATCAAACAGCTAAGGAAATAGTAGTTATTGATCATCATCCTTATATGTTAGAGACGGCTGATTTGACTATTAATAACTCTTTAGCTAGTGCAACTTGCGAGCTTATTACTGATATTATTTATAGTGATTCTTTTAAGGCTTATAAGAAATCAATAGATACTTGTAAGTATTTATATTCAGGTATTTTGACTGATTCTATGGGTTTTACTACTTCCAATACTACAAGTAATACTTTATATCTAGCTTCTTTATTAATAAAAGATGGCAACTTAGATGTTTCTAAACTTGATGAAGAGGTATTTAGTACATCTTTTGAGGAATATGAAAAGGTTACTAAGTTAAGATCTAAGCTAGTTATTGAAGATGGTGTAGGTTATTGTATTTTGGATACAACGGATTTAGAAGAGATTGGAATGGCTTATGATCAAGCTAAGACTCATATAGCGGAGTTTTCTAAGATAAGAGAGCTTAAGATTTGGGCTATTTTTGCGAAGAATCCTGAAAGTGGTTTATATGATGGAAGTGTTCGTTCTAGAAGACCTTATGTCATCAATAGGATTTGTGATAATTACAATGGCGGTGGTCATAATAATGCCTGTGGTGTAAAAAAGTTAGATGATAATTTGATAAAATCTCTTCTTGAAAATCTTTCAAAATTGGTAAATGAAAACGTTAATTTATAGGATAAATTTCGTTGATTTTAGATATGAGTTTTTATATAATTCTTATAGCAATTAAGGAGGAATAAATAATGGCTGATTTAAATAAAAAAGCGTTAATTGAAATTATTGCTGAAGAAAAAGGTTATACAAAGAAAGAAGCTGGAGAAATCGTAGAACTTGTAATCGATACTATGGTAGGTACTTTACAAAAGGGTGATACAGTTGATCTTCCAGGGTTTGGTAAGTTCACTGTTAAGACAAGAGATGCAAGAACAGGTATCAACCCACTAACAAAAGAAAAAATTGAAATTCCAGCAACTAAGGTTCCTGCATTTAAGGCTTCTAAGGCTCTTAAAGACGCAGTTAAATAACTTAACTATATTAAAAGGATCAGTAATGATCCTTTTTTAGTGCCTATTTAATTAATCCATTTAACCAGTCTTTAATATCGTTAAGACTTAGTTTTCCAAAATAATAATCAATTATTTCTTCAAATTTACTAATACCTTCATTACTATTAAATAATTCATCAATTAAGTCATCGATTGCAGTAGATATATCAAGAGTAATATAAGTTGTTCCATTTTCATCATATCGAATATTAATAATCTGACTAGGGTTGATTACTTTTACTTTAATATCATCACCAACAATTAGTTCTGAGATATTTTGTCTGTATAGTTCTTCATGCTTAGCAGGTAGGCTCTTTTCATAAATAAATCTTGGTAAGTTTCCAACTGTGGCATCATTGAATTTTAAAATAAAATCGGTGTCTGTAAATTCATATGAAAGGGTTGCTTTAACACCTGCTTTGATTAGTTTTTTATAGGTGATAGCCATATATAGGTTTACTTCGTTGTTTTTAGTGTCAACATCATAGCCCATTTGTTGAAATGCAATATTATATTTGCTTAAATTGGTATTTAATATATCCAAATCAATATAGTTATAGACTATGGCTTTAGATAATGCTAAAGTTGCTTCTTTGGTTTTTTCATCATATGTAATTGAATCAATTATATTATTGGCAAGGTTAACATTCCTATCATCATCTTTATTTACTATTTGGGCTTTATAAGCTTCGATGTCGTCGAAATGTTCTTGTAGGGTAGAAGTATTGTTGGCTAATAAAACAAGGCTAAGAGAGCTTGCAATCACCAAAAATAATACTATTAATAATATTTTTAATAACAAATGATTCTTCTTTGGTTTTTCGTCAATGTCAATGACAGTAGCTACTTGATCGTTGATGTTTTCTTTATTATCCATAAATATTTACCTCTAAGTTAATTATATATAATTTAATAATGTTTCCAAAAAATAAAAGTATTATAATTTTCTTATGATGAATTTATTATTATTGTTGATGGTGCCAATTATAACTCTTATTACTGGATATTTGATGTATAGACATACCCCTAAATCTATCAATGGTTTAGTAGGGTATAGAACTAGTAGATCTATGATTAATCAAGATACTTGGAATTTTGCGAATAAGTATTGTGCTTCATTATGGATTAAATTAGGCATTATAACGACATTTATTTCTTTTCTTATTTATATATTGTTTGATGTGAATGAAATTGTTAGTATTGTGATTGTGTTGATTCAAACATTTTTATTGTTATTATCGATTATTCCAGTTGAAAAGGCATTAAAGAAAATTTTTGATGATGATGGAAACAGAAGGGTATAAGTTCGGTCAACATTTATCTATAATAATCAATAATTGTATATACTAGAACCATGAAGAAGCTTTTATACATTTATTCTATTGCGTTATTATTGTTGTTACTTGCTAGTTCTTTTCTTGCATCTAATGAACGTGCATTTGTAATATCAGTATATTCATTAATATTATTAGTCATGTTATTAAATGATGTCGTGATTAAGAAAAACAACAAAGAACTTTTGTTTGAAGTATTATTAATTTTATTGTTTGTTGGATTTGTATTTTTTACAAGAAACAATGTTACATATTCAAATATCTCTGTAGGAATAATACCGCTAACAATAAGCATATTCAGAACCATTAAAGAGGTGAATAATTAAGCTTATATGTTCGTTATACCCTAGTTTATATATGCTAGTATATAATTTCGCAAAATAATAATTTTACGAATAAATAGATATAAATAAAGGGTATAATATAGGTATGGCTGAAGATTATCAAAATGAACTACAATTAGATCTTAATAAGAAAGTACAAGGAATCGTTAAGGAATTGCCTGATTTTATGTCTAAGTTCTTTAAAGAATTAAGAACTAAAGGTATGTCAGAACGTACTAGACTTGAATACGCCTATGATATGAAAAGATTCTTTGACTTTGTACAAGTTCAAACTGGCTTTAAGGATAAAGATATCCATTCTCTTAAAGCTAGCGATATTTTAGATGTATTAACATATGATGATATCCAGGAATATTTAGATACTTTAAACACTTATACTGTATCGGATAAATATGGTCACGAAAAGGAAAAACTAAGCTCTCCATCATCAAGAGCAAGAAAAATATCTTCTTTAAGATCTGTATATAAATTCTATTTTAGAATTGGTGAAATTAATCACAACTTATCTGATTTAATGGATCTACCAAAAATACCAGATAATGTAATTATGACAATGGATAAATCACAAGTTGCTAGAATATTAGAAGCAGTATCTGATACTAGTGGTATGAGTGATGGCGAGATTAAAAGACATAATAAGATTGTTAAAAGAGATTATGCCATTATGATGTTATTCTTTGGCACTGGTATTCGTGTATCAGAACTTGTAGGTATTGATTTAAGCGATATAGACTTCTATAACGCCTCTTTATTAATTACACGTAAAGGTGGCGACCAGGATGAAGTTTTCTTCCCTGAGATAGTTGAAAACGCTATTAGAGACTATGTAGATAATGATAGAGACACACTTCTAGCTGATAAAGAATCAAGTGCCCTTTTTATTTCTATGCAACATAAAAGAATGACCGTAAGAAGTGTTCAAGTCATGATTAAAAGCTATGCAGCTAAGGCTGGCTTAAATATGAAAGTAACACCACACGCACTAAGAAGAACCTTTGGTACAAATCTTTATGAAGAAACCAATGATATTTATTTAGTTGCAGATGCCCTTCATCATAGTTCTGTAGAAACAACTAGAAAACATTATGCCAACATGAGTAAGGAACATAAAAGATTAGCAGCCAAGAAATCAGCTACCTTATTTGAAAAATAGCAAATAATTAGTAAAGCACTTATGAAGTTTTCGTATTGCTTCACAAGTTAAATTTTGGCTAAATCTAGGGCTGGTTTTAGAATCATATCGTATCTTGCTTTTATGTAATAACGGTAAAATTCTTTCTCTTTTGTTGGTATATCGTTTATTTCATCTATTAATTCATAAATTTTTTCTAAATTAATTCTTGGCACTATTCTTTTAACAGCATCCTTGCAATCCTGATTAGTTGTACTTGTAAGAAAATTATAATAGTTAATTTTATTATCATTTATCTTAATAATTGAATTTGGAAAAACAAAAATTCGTGAATTTAATTCATTAGAATCATGCATTATCTTGTCGATAATCTTTTCATCGGCTTGTGGTAAAAGACAACTACCACAATCAAATATTGGTGCGATTTCAAAAGCATTATTTTCATCATTATAAAGGAAGCCCCAGTTTCCATTATGCCTATCAAAATTAGCTAAAAAAGCATCAATCACAAACATATTCCAAAAATGCTCTAATAGATCTTTTGGATTAACATATTCTTGCTTATTTATTGTATCTAAAATATCTTCCAGTTCTGTGCCAGCCCCACTACTTTCAGAATCTAATATGGTATTTTTGATTGAACAAAAATCAAATAATCTTTTTCCTCCAGTTGTAAAATCTTTGCATGCACATACTATTTTATTAATATTCTTAACTTCATAAAAGCCAAGTGTTGTCTCTTGTGCCTTAATTCCTAACATGTTGAAAATATTACACGCTATGTATTCGCTAACGCAACCATTAGAATAGGATAAACTCTTATTTATGCCTCTATTTCTAGCTGGAAATTTCAGCATATAGATTTCATCATTGTATCTTATTGCAATTTTATTTCCATTCGCTCCATTATAAGCTCTATCCAAAACTTTCTCGCAATTTGTAAAATTAATCATTTTATTTCTCCATATAAAAACTTTTTTCTTAAATAATCAGCCTGTTCTGAACTTATGGCTTTATCATCTATTTCAGCACCATTTATGCTTCCATAAAGTTCGCACCATAAACAATCCAATAAGGAACTATTCTCTTCTAGGCCCTTTTTATATGCATCTAAATCTTTTTGTAGATACAGAGGTAATCCATGTTCATATGCTAAAAACTTTTGATTTTCAATTATACTGTTTTCAATCAATAATTCCATAGATACATTTAAAGTTTTGGCGATTTTATATACTGTTTCAACACTACATTTATTAAAATCAGTCTTACCATTACAAATATCATTTATTGTTGAATATGGAACATTAGATAATTCTGATAATTTATACTTTGTTATTTGTTTACTTTTAAGTATTTTGTTTAAAAACATGAAATGTACCTCTACATTCATTATTATAATGACATACCGTTATATTTTAAAAGTAATATACGATTTCAAAACCAATTTAAATCAATAATAAAATCCTTCTTTGCGCAATAATTTTACAAATTCAAATATTTGTTTTCCTTCAACATCAAATGGAAAGAGAAATGAGAATCCAATTTCATTTTCATCAGATGCATTAACATTATCTTTAAGAACACACAAAGACTGTCCACTATAATAAAAGTCTAAAAGATAATTATTTACACCATAGACTTCAAATTCGTAATTCTCAAACTTTTCAAATGAATAAGTAAGAGTTCTGTCTCGTTTTAGTTTTGTAGAAATAGATATCTTATCAAAGCCAATTTCAATATCACAAAAGCCCTTTACATCAATCACAGGAATAGGATAAGAAGTAAGAAACCATTTACCATTATCATCTTTATAATAATGGCCACTATACCAACCTGATTCTAAATCAAAGATTCTATGAAATAGTGCATGAAATATTTCTGATTCTTTAAGTTCTAATTTATTATATTCATGATTTATTTCATTCAACAATTGCTTATCCATTAAGTCCTCCTACTATGTCTTCTTTAATTAAAATTTTATCATCAATAATTAAACATAATAGTATTGTGATAAACATATAAATGAGTTTAAATATAAAAGTTATCTGCATATTTCGCATGAATAAGGCCGGTATGAAGCTTGCTTCAATACCGGCCATTC